>JAZLFY010000067.1:0-9526 GCA_045616025.1 Acutalibacteraceae bacterium
ACGGGAACAACACAGGTGATACCGTATACAACACTTGGGTTGTCCGAAAGATTAAGCCCTAAAAACATTAAATCAAAGCTTTTAATATCGGATAAAATGCCTGCAACATCTAAATTCGGGAACTGACTTTGAAGTTCTGCAAATTTACCGAAAAGGGAAGGGTCTTTAATCGCATTAATTGCGGTTAACTGAATAGAAGACTCGTTAACGGAAACCGAAGATACTTTTGAAGCGACCTGATTAATAGCCGTAATTAAATCTTTCGGCAGGTGGAAAAGATAGTTAAACGGTGAATAAATAACACCTACAACACCCATAAGCAAAATCAACTGTATTGCAATTGGTATTAAACTTGCAAGCGGGCTGTATTTATATTTTTTATACAGTTTTGACTGTGCATCGGCAATGGAGTCTGCATCGCCGAAGAAACGCGCTTTAATGTTATTAAGTTCAGGTTGCATTTGAACAACCTTAATTGAACTTTTTTGCACCCATATTGAAATGGGTAATATTACGAATTTCGTTAGTAAAGTGAAAAGTATTATTGCTATTCCGTAATTGGAAATCAGCATATAACACCATTGCATTAAGTATCCAAGCGGATAGGCAATCCAACCTGTTAAAGTATCCATCAAAGTCCCCCAAGAATGTTTTATATTATTATATCACTTTATAATTATCTTGTCTACCTTATTTGAGCTTTTTCGACAAATTGACAAACTTTTTTTACTGTGATATAATATTAAACACTTTTAGGAGGGGTAATATGGAAGAAAAATGCAAATCTTCGTATTTTAAAAAGTTTATTTTTACATTATTTATCAATTTTACTGCATTACTTACTTTTTTGTTCTTCGGTCCGCTTGAAATCTTTTTGGGTAATGCAATAGAGTTTTCATTTTCTTTTAATAATGTTTGGTGGATAATGCTTTTAACAAGTTTTGGACTTTCGCTCATAATGGCGTTAATTGAAAGTCTTTTTTCGGCAAAAGTTTTAATGTTTTTTAATGCTTTTGCGGTTTCCTGCGCACTTTCTTGCTATATTCAAACATTGCTTTTAAACGGAAGTATGGGTACTTTGACCGGCGAAAATGATAGTTATTCCAATTCGCTTGTTATCGGTAATTTGACCCTTTGGGCGATAATTTTTATTGTAGTATTTGTATTGTGCATATTATCAATTAAGTTTTCAAAAGAAAATCTTTATAAAACCGGTATAATTTTTGCGGTAATTGCAATAACAGTTATGCAACTGTCTTCTTTTGTTGTTTCTGTGATAAATAAAGAAGATGTAAAATCAATTAAGGGAAGCTATATTTCGGTTGACGGTCAGTTCGAACTTGCAAAAAAAGATAATGTTGTTTGCTTTTTGATTGATACCTGCGATAATAATATTGTGGAGCAGGCAAAGAAGGAGTTCTCTGATCTTTTTGACGGTCTTAACGGTTTTACATATTTTCCGAATGCTGTTAGTATGTACAGTCGCACATATCCTGCCGTACCGTATTTAATGACCGGTACAAAATGTTATTTTGATAAACCGTATGCCGATTATATTGCCGAAGCATACGATAAAGGCCATTTTTTGAACGATTTAAAAAATAACGGCACCGATGTAAGACTCTTTACCGAAAGTAATTATGTGTCAGGTAAAGCATCAAAACTTATTGATAATTTCGTTACTTATGATAATAAGAGTTTAAGCAGTATTTCCATAAAAGGACTTATTAAACAATGTATTATTGTATCGGCATACAGAGAATTGCCGTATGCTTTTAAAGAAAACTTTAAATATACTTCCGCATCGGTTAATCAGTCGGTTAATGTTTTGCCTTCCGAGCAGGCAGCGGTAGAAGACGACTACGGGTTTTATCAAAATTTAAAAAATAAAGGTATTTCGGTAAACGAAGATTATAAATCTTCATACAGATTTTATCATTTCTTCGGAACACACCCGGGCTATCAGTTGAACGAAAATGCTGAACTGTCACCCACAACGCAAGGCGCCGCACTTAAAGGTTGTCTTAAAATTATCGGTGAATATATTGACGGTATGAAAAAAGCAGGCATTTTTGATAATTCTACAATTATTATTACGGCAGACCACGGTGACTGTACAAACAGTGACGATTTATCTTTGCCAAACCCTGCTTCTCCGATTATGATAGTTAAGCCGGCAGGTGTAAATTCAAACGAAAAAATGAAAACAAATATGGCGCCTGTTTGCCATGATGATTTGTTTGCTTCCACCGAAAACGGTGCTGGAATAGAGAATTCCTCTTACGGTAAAAACATTTTCGGCATTAAAGAAAATGAAAACAGAGTAAGATACCACAATCATACGGCACTGTACAGCGATGAAGACGGCGAGGTTGTTCTTCGTGAATATGAAGTTAACGGCGATGCAAGAAGTATTATGAGCTATAAGCCGACGGGTAAATACTGGGATATAAATTACAGTGAAAGAGCCGTTTCTAAAAACCGTTATTCAGATATAAAATAAATTTTATTAACAAAAGTAAATGCCTCTGCGTTTTGCAGAGGCTTTTTATCATAATTATAATCAGTCAAGTTTCAATACAAGTTCAAGAACGCGCTTTGCACAAACAAGCATTTGTCCGCGTGTCAGTTCACCGCTTTTAACGGCTTTTTCAAGTTGCTCAACCTGACCGCGTGGCATACGGACATCGTTACCCGCTTTGACAAGACGGGGTTGATAAGAAAGGGGAGTCCAGTCGCTTGTAACCATACCTTTATAACCCCACTCGTTACGGAGAATACCGGTTATAAGTTCATAGTTTTCACAAGCCAAAACATTGTTAATTGCATTGTAGCTTGTCATTAAAGTCCAGGGGTCTGCTTCTTTAATGCAAATTTCAAAACCTTTAAGGTAAATTTCGCGAAGCGCCCGCTGGGATACACGGCTATCACTTGATTTTCTGTTTTCTTCACGGTTGTTGCAGGCAAAATGTTTAACCGATGCGGCAGTATGTACACTTTGTATTCCTTTAACCTTTGCTGCCGCAAATTTACCTGCTACCAACGGGTCTTCGCTGAAATACTCAAAATTTCGACCGCATAAGGGGTTTCTGTGTATGTTAAGCGCAGGAGTAAGCCAAACCGCAAGACCGTTTTCTTTGGCTTCTTTTCCACCTGCTACACCTATTTTATACATTAAATCTGTATTAAAGGAAGAAGCAATAAGGGTGGCGCAGGGCCAAGCGGTTGTAGGAATGCCGCTTTGAGGGAACAGTCGAACACCGGCAGGGCCGTCGGTTGTAAGTATCTGCGGAATACCGTAGTATTCATTTCCCGTAAAGCCCGAAGTTACGGCAAGTCCGTGATTTTCGTGACCGCCCAAAATGTAAATTAAATCTTCGTCAGTCAGTTGTGTCATAAATTCGTCAAGTGTAAGTTTGCCGCCGACTACATCAATAAGCTTAAACTGTGTATCTTTTGTCGGCATTTTTACATCGGGGACTTTGTAGT
Source organism: Acutalibacteraceae bacterium (assembly GCA_045616025.1). Classification (GTDB taxonomy): domain Bacteria; phylum Bacillota; class Clostridia; order Oscillospirales; family Acutalibacteraceae; genus UBA737. Next base: position 3,490 of record JAZLFY010000067.1, read on the forward strand.
CGGGGTTGTAATCTTTAACGGGAACAGAGGGTAATTTTTCAAAACTTCCATCACTTAACATACGGTATGGTAAACGGTTGGGCGCGCAAAGTTCGGAACATTGTTTTGTAACAATAAATTCTTCTTTAACTTTATATTCAAAGTCGGCTTTTTTAAGGTTAACAGAACTGTTTCCGGCATAGAATTTATAACTGCCTTTTTCAAGAACAAAAGCCGATTTTTGGCATTTACCCAAATCGTCAAAAGAAGCCATATCGTTAATATCAAACTGCATTTTTAATGTTTGACTTTCATTTGGTTTTAAAAGTTTTGTTTTTGCAAAAGCACCAAGTTCAAAGTTCGGTTTGCCGAGTTTCCCTTGCGGTGCAGAGTAGTAGCACTGAATAACCTCTTTGCCGGCAAATTTTCCAATGTTTTTAACGGTTACTTCAAAGGTGATTTTGTCTTTGTTTTGTTTAACTTGCGGTTTTGAAAATTTAAATTCCGTATAAGAAAGACCGTAACCGAAAGGATAGTTTATTTTGCTTTTTGCACCGGGTATTGTCAAAAAATAACGGTATCCGACATAAATATCTTCGTAATAAGAAAGGGAATAGGGGTCTTCGTTAAATTTATCGGCAGAGGGATAGTCGAGGAATTTTTTTGCAAATGTATCGGTAAGTTTTCCGCTTGGGTTAACCTGACCGCAGATAATATCCGCAACGGCACTTCCGCCCTCCATACCTGCTTGCCATGAAAGCAGAGCCGCACGGATATTTTTGTTTGATTTTATCCAGTCAACATCAACCATACCGCCGACATTTAATACTGCAACAACATTTTTAAATGATTTAGTAATCTTTTCAACCATGAAGTTTTCAACATCTGTTAAATAGAAATCACCTTTTGTTGAAAATCTGTCAACCGATTCACGGGAATATCTGTGAATTGTAATTATTGCAGTATCGGTGAAATCTGCCGCCTTTTTAATAAGGTTGTCAGGAACTATCGGTTCTTCGATTATTTTTATAAGCGGATCTGATTTAAGAACTTCCATGCCATATTCATAATACCATTTTGTGAGTTCTTCAAAAATTTTGCTGTTACCGTTTTCTTTAAATCCGTCATAAATATTTTTGGTGTATTCACAGTAAACTCGGCCGCTTCCGCCGCCGCCTTTTATGTAATCAAGAGTTCCAATACCGAAAAGCGCAACTTTTGTACCTTTTTTTAGCGGTAATATACCGTCATTTTCAAGAAGTACCATACCTTCACTTGCGGCTTCGCGCGAAAGTTTGATATGCTCTTTTGAGCCGGTAAGTCGTTTTCCGCTTTTACCCATTGGTGTAGACAGGTTATATTTGTATCTTGCCCAGCGTTCTTCTTTTACTATGAAATCCTTGCGTGTTAAATCCATATTGAACCCCTCCGTTTTTTATACTTGAATTATAATGTAAAATATTATATAATACAAGTAAAATAATCACTTTATTAAGACAAAAATCATAATAAGGGATGTGCTTGTTACGGAAAAAGTATTCAGAGAAATAAAAACCCAAAACGATTTCAGATACAGAAAACATCTTGATTATCCTGCGCATATCCACGAAGATATTGAAATTGTTTATGTCGCGGAAGGTGAGGGTGCTGCTTTTTGCGAGGGCAAAAAATACGATCTTTCACCCGGTATGTTTTTTATATCTTTCCCAAATCAAATTCATTATTACGAAAATTGGGATCCAAACGGTAAATATTTTTTAATGATTTTCAAACCGTCAATGTTACTTCAATATATAAGTATTTTTGATGACCGAATTCCTGATTCACCCGTTTTTACCTGCGGAAAAGATATGAAAGATATTTTACAGTTAATTGAATTATTTGATAACGAAGAAAAAACACATCAAAACGATTTGCAATCGGCATATGTCACATTGATTTTCGGTAAATTTTTAAGACATATCAATCTTGTTGAAAGGTCACTTACAAGAGATAATGTTTCAAAGGTGATAAATTACTGTTCGAAACATTATAAAGAAGATATATCAATCGGTACGGTTGCAAATGCGCTTAATATCAGTAAAAGTTATGTTTCCTACATCTTCGGAAGATATTTGCTGATAAATTTCAGGGAATATGTTAACGGCCTTCGGATTTCCGAGGCAATGAAACTGATAGAAAGGGAAAACTTAACAATGACCGAAATTTCCGGAATGGTTGGATTTAATACTTTAAGAACATTTAACAGAGCGTTCTCAATTAAAAATGCAATGACTCCTACAGAGTATAAAAATATAGTAAAATTAAAAAAATAAGCCGTTTGCTCGGCTTATTTTTTGTGTAATATTATTTTGTACCGAATATTCTGTCACCTGCATCACCAAGACCGGGAACAATGTAGCAGTTTTCGTTAAGATGGTCATCAAGACCTGCACAGTAAACGGGAACGTCGGGGTGATTTTTAGTGAATTTTTCAAGACCTTCCGGTGCAGCAATTATGCACATAAATTTAATTCTTTTCGGATTAAATTCTTTAATTCTTGTTACGGCATCAATTGCACTTCCGCCGGTTGCAAGCATCGGGTCAAGTACGAAAACATCGCGCTCGCTTAAATCGTGAGGAAGTTTGCAATAATAATCAACCGGTTTATGTGTTTTCGGGTCGCGGTACATACCGATATGACCGACTCTTGCGGCAGGAACAAGATTTAAAAGCCCGTCAACCATACCAAGACCTGCACGGAGAATAGGAACAATAGCCATTTTCTTGCCATCTAATACTTTGGTTGTTGTTTTTGCGATAGGTGTCTTTGTTTCAACTTCTTTAAGGGGTAAATCACGGGTTGATTCGTAGCACATAAGCATTGCGATTTCGCTTATAAGTTCACGAAACTGTTTAGAGTCGGTTTTCTCATCACGCAAAATCGTTAATTTGTGCTGGATAAGGGGATGGTCCATAATGAATACATTTTTTTCCATTTTAAATACTTCCTTTATTCTTCAATTTTTGATATTATATCAATCCGTTTTTGATGACGTCCGCCCTCAAATTCGGTAGTAATAAACAAATCGGTAAGTTCAAGTGCCGTTCCAATACCGACAACTCTGCCGCCTAAACACAAAATATTTGAATTGTTGTGTAAACGGGTGTATTTTGCTGAAAAATGGTCGCTGCAAGCGGCGGCACGAATACCGTTAACCTTATTTGCAGCTATGGACATTCCGATTCCCGTTCCGCATACCAAAATTCCGCGTTCACAGTTGCCGCTTGTAATTTCGTTACAAACTTTAACGGCAATGTCGGGATAATCGACCGATGCACACTCGTGAATTCCGCAATCGGTTACAGTGTGTCCCTGACTTTCAAGATGTTCTTTAATAGCGTTCTTATGTTCAAAACCGCCATGGTCACATCCAATTACAATTTTCATTTTTTGACCTTCTTTTCTTTTAATTCCCGTTCTGCCTGAGGCAAACGTAAATAAAACGGTAATAATTCTTGCGGATTTACCGTTTTTTTATTATTTAGTAACGCAAGTATTAAGACACCCAAAGCATTTTGATATTTTTCTTCTGTGTCTAAAACAGAAATATTTTGCAGTTTGCTTACATACGGTTTAAATACATCTGCACCGTCGCCGCACACGGTTATATTTTTATTAAAATTTAAAAGTTCTTTTGCTAAATCGTCACAAAAAATTGCACGGTCTTCGCATAATCTTGTTACTTTTCCGTTTTTCACTTCAAACAGTGCATTGTAAAGTTGATTGCAACGGGCATCCATAACAGGACATATAATACAGTCATCGCTTTTATGCATATATGCCATTGATTCAAGTGTTGATAAAGGAATACAGGGTGTACTGTTTTTTGCGGCAAGACCTTTTACGGTTGAAATACCTATTCTGATACCCGTAAAAGAGCCGGGACCTGCCGATACGGCAAAACAGTCAATATCATCAATGTTTAAATTTGCTTTTTTCAAGCAAGAACAAAGCATAGGCATAAGTGTTTGGGAGTGTGTTACTTTTTGGACGCTGAAATCGTTTGCCAAAACACCGTTTTCGTTACCTATTGCAACCGAAACGGGTGTTGCGGAACATTCAATTGAAAGAATATTCAATATTTCGCCCCGCTTTCAAAGGTGAATTTTCTTTTTTCTTCACCCAAATTTTCAATAGTTATTTTTATTGTGTTTTCGGGTAATGCACCGACAATGTTTTCACTCCACTCAACCGCCATCACGCCACCTTCGTCCATATAGTCATAAAAGCCCGTGGAGTATAAATCTTCCCAACCTTCAATTCTGTACATATCAAAATGGAAAAGCGGAAGACGGCCCCCTCGGTATTCATTAACAAGCGCAAAGGTAGGGGATGTAACATCACCCGTAAAATTCAGTCCCGATGCAAGCCCTTTTATAAATCGGGTTTTACCGAAACCCATATCGCCGAAAAATGCCAAGATTTCGCCGCCTTTTAGTTCTTTTGCAAAATCTTTTGCGATTTTTTCGGTTTCGGTTGGCGAATTTGAAAACAGAATTTTATTCAAAAACCCAACCCCTTTCGTCATTTAAATATTATAATACCATATATAGTACATTGTGTCAATTGAAAAAGATACTAATATTTAATAAAAAACATTGTAATTTTTGATATAATGTGCTATTATAGATAAAAGTAATTAAAAGGGGGAATATTATGAGAAAGGACGGAATAAGGTTAAAGAACATTGACCCTATGTATACTGTCGCTGCCCATATTATGAACAAGCGTTATGACGCAATGAATATGACTACTATTGATATCCCCGTTGAGCCGATGCAAAAGTTTTTAAACGGGCATCGCAAAGCAGGTAACAAAATCAGTCATCTTGCGTTAATTATTACGGCATATTTAAGAACGGTTGCCGATTTCCCTGAACTTAACAGATTTTTTGTTAATAAAACTCCCTACGCAAGAAATGAATTTTGCGTTGCAATGGTTGTTCTTAAAGCAGGCGAAGAATACGGACACGGTACAATTTCAAAACTTTATCTTGATTTTAACGATACCATTTTTGATGTTAACGATAAAATCAATAAATTTGTTGAAGAAAACCGTTATGCACCTGATAATAACGGAACTGAAAAAATGATTAAGATTTTACTCGGTATTCCGGGATTTTTGCGTTTCGGCGTATCATTTGCAAAATGGCTTGATAAACACGGTCTATTGCCTAAAAAGGTAATTGATATGTCACCGTTCCACAACAGTTTGCTTATTTCAAATCTTGCATCAATTCGTACCGATGCAATTTATCACCATATATATGAACTCGGAACAACAAGTATTTGTTTTACCATGGGCAAATCACACGATGTTCCGAAACGCGACGGCGAAAATATAGTTCTTGAAAAGTGTATGCCTATTGGTGTTGTTATGGATGAACGCATCGCTTCGGGCACATACTTTGCAATGGCTTTTCGCAGACTTTCGGGTATTTTGCGTAACCCGAAAGAACTTGAAACACCACCAAAACAAGTTAAGGTTGACCCTGCGCTTGTTAAAAAATAATATATATTTATATCGGAGGAATTTTTAAATGTTGGTTTCAGCAAAAGAAATGCTTGAAAAAGCAAAGGAAGGCAAGTATGCCGTAGGTCAGTTTAATATCAATAACCTTGAATGGACTAAGTCCATTTTACTTACCGCCGAAGAACTTCGTTCACCCGTAATTTTGGGTGTTTCGGAGGGTGCAGGTAAATATATGTGCGGTTTTAAAACCGTCACCGAAATGGTTAAAGCAATGCTTGTTGAATTAAATATTACCGTTCCGGTTGCACTTCACCTTGACCACGGAACTTATGACGGCGCAAAGAAATGTATCGAAGCAGGATTTTCTTCAATAATGTTTGACGGTTCAAAATATTCGATTGAAGAAAACATTGAAAAAACAAAAGAACTCGTTTCAATCTGCGCAGAAAAAGGTATATCTGTTGAAGCAGAAGTCGGTGCAATCGGCGGCGAAGAAGACGGTGTTATCGGCGGCGGCGAGGTTGCAGACCCGAATGAATGCA
>JAZLFY010000068.1:0-10565 GCA_045616025.1 Acutalibacteraceae bacterium
ATGTGCCTACGGCGTAAATAAAATCTCTAACGAGATTTTAAGTGATATTTGACCTTACGGTCAAGTGAAATTGCCTATCGGCAGTGAAATTTGCCTAACGGCAAGTGAAATATCCGCTTTGCGGATGTTAATGTGCCTACGGCGTAATATAAATTGATATGTTGTAGGGGTCGGCTGCCACGCCGCACCGTTAATTTTCGGACAAAAATATATTGGTATATTGTAGGGTACGGCGCCCACGACGTACCGAGTCGGTTATTACAATGTATATTGATATATCGTAGGGCGGCTGCTTGCCGCCGCTTACACCTTAACTCCACTCTCCACTCTCAACTCTCCACACTAAAAAAGCACCCTATCGGGTGCTTTTTTAATTGACTTTAAATCTTATTTATAGTAATATATAAAATAGAATATAATTAAAGGGATGTGGCTTTTATGAAACCGGTTTACAAGCGTGTACTGCTTAAACTTTCGGGTGAAGTTTTGGCAGGCGAAAAAGGAACTGGCATAGATTTTGAAAAGGTAACGGATGTATGCAAAAGAATTAAAACCTGTACCGAAATGGGTGTTGAGGTTGCAATTGTTGTCGGCGGCGGAAACTTCTGGCGCGGCAGGTCAAGCGGTGAAATGGACCGTACCCGTGCCGACCATATGGGTATGCTTGCCACCACAATTAATTCGCTTGCACTTTGCGATGCACTTGAACAGTTGGGTGTAAATGCCCGTGTTCAGACCGCCATTGAAATGCGTCAGGTTGCAGAACCGTATATTCGTAACCGTGCAATTCGCCACCTTGAAAAAGGCAGGGTTGTAATTTTCGGTTGCGGAACGGGTAACCCCTTCTTTTCAACCGATACGGCGGCGGCACTAAGGGGTGTTGAAATAGGCGCCGATGTTATCTTTAAGGCAACCAATGTTGACGGTGTTTACGATAGCGACCCGAACAAAAACCCCGATGCCAAAAAGTTTGATAAACTTACCCACCACGAAGTTTTGGCGCGTGAACTTCATGTTATGGACAGCACAGCGGCATCTCTTTGTATGGATAACGGAATTAAAATTCTTGTATTTAATTTAAACGAGCCCGACAATATTGTTAAGGCAATGACGGGCGAAACAATAGGTACACTTGTAGAGTAAAGGAGAAAATTTATGGAACAACTTATTAAAACAACCGAAGAAAAAATGCAAAAAACAATTGATGCACTCGGCAGAGAATATAAATCTATCCGTGCCGGCCGTGCCAATGCCGCCGTACTTGATAAGGTGGTAGTTGACTATTACGGTGTGCCTACACCCATTCAGCAAATGGCGGCGGTTTCGGTACCCGAAGCGAGAACACTTTTAATTGCGCCGTGGGATGCCTCCACCGTAAAGGAAATCGAAAAGGCAATACTCACTTCTGAAATCGGAATTAATCCGCAAAACGACGGCAAGGTAATTCGCCTTAACTTCCCGCCCCTTACCGAGGAGCGCAGAAAGGAAATTGTTAAGGATGTCCGCAAAAAAGCCGAAGAAAGTAAAGTATCCGTCAGAAACAACCGCCGTGATGCACTTGATAAATTAAAGGCACTTAAAAAGAGCGGCGAAATAACCGAAGACGACGAAGAAAACGGCGAAAAGAAAATTCAAAAACTGACCGATAAGTTCTGCGAGGAAATCGACAAAGCATCGGCGGCAAAAGAAAAAGAAATAATGGAAATATGAAAAAAGGCGCTTAGCGCCTTTTTCGGTAATAAAAGGAGAGCCGCCTGATGTTTAAAAAACAAAAAGACTCGGAACGGACACTTCCCGTTCATATCGCCGTTATTATGGACGGCAACGGAAGATGGGCAAAGAAAAGACATCTTCCCCGAACGGCAGGACACGCCGCAGGCAGTAAAACATTTAAAGAAATTGCAAGATACTGTAATAAAATCGGCATAAAATACTTAACCGTTTACGCCTTTTCAACCGAAAACTGGAAAAGGCCCAAAGAAGAAGTCGATAACATTATGGATATTTTGCGCGACTATCTTAAAGATACGGAAAACTTTAAGGACGAAAACATAAAAGTTCATTTTCTCGGTGACCGCACACCGTTGGCAGAAGACATAAAGGAACTTATGTTAAAAGCGGAAGACGACAGTAAAAACGCAACGGGACTTGTTTGCAATATCGCACTTAATTACGGCGGACGGGACGAAATTGTCCACGCCGTAAAGGATATGATAAACGAAGGGTTAAAACCCGAAGACATTACCGAAGAAACGGTAAGCAATCACCTTTACACAAAAGGTATGCCCGACCCCGATTTTATTATAAGACCGTCGGGTGAATACCGCCTTTCGAACTATCTTATCTGGCAATCGGCGTATGCCGAATATTGGTTTTCGGATATTCTCTGGCCCGATTTCAAGCCGAAACATCTTGAAGCGGCGCTTGATGAATTTTCAAAAAGAAACAGAAGATTTGGGGGAATTTAAACTATGAAGACAAGAATTATCTCGGGAATTGTATTTGGTGCAATAATTTTGGGAATTATTGCGGCAGGACTTTTTGTAAGTCCGCTTTTCATTACCGCACTCACCATTTTCCTTACCGTAACGGCAACCTATGAACTGCTTAAAACGGCGCTTAAAATTGAGGTAAAAACCGCCATTATAGGTGCTATGATTGCATCGGGTCTTTTGGTGCTTTTAAACGACACCAATCTTTACAGTTTAATCTATGCAAAGGCAAATGTTTCAAAACTTAATACATTTTATGTTGTTGTTGTAAATTCAATCTCGGTCGGCAAAAGCATTATTTTCCTTTTCTATTTCCTTTTTGCCGCCTGCGTTATTTTGGCAGAGCATAAAAAATTCGATTTGGGCAAAGCATTCGGCTTTATTATCGCTCCGCGATTTTTAAGTTACGGTTTTACCCGTATGGCGGCAATCGTCAGGGGCTATAATTCAAGCGGTTTTAAGGTTGGAAACAGAAGCAGAGTTTATTATTTAGGTCTTCTTGTTATCTTCTCCTGCGTTTGCGATATGGGTGCTTACTTTATCGGTGTTAAATTCGGCAAGCATAAATTAAGTCCCGAAATAAGCCCGAAAAAAACAGTTGAGGGTGCAATAGGCGGAATAATTTGTGCTATGATTACCGTAATAATATTTATGGCGGTAATAAAACGCACCGACCACGCCCTTGCCACCGTTTTGCTGACCGTACCGCTTTGCATACTCGGTATGATAGGCGACCTTTTCGCTTCGTTTATCAAAAGAAAAGCAGACATTAAAGATTACGGCAACTTAATACCCGGTCACGGCGGAATACTTGACCGCTTTGACAGTATATTATTTATTGCGCCGTTCTTGTATATGTTGATATCATATAGGGCAATTTAATGAAAGAAATAATTGTACTGGGTTCTACCGGCTCTATCGGTACGCAGGCGCTTGAGGTTATCCGCAAAAACGGGTACCGTGCAACTGTTCTTACCGCCAACCGTCAGGTAGACCTTATGGAAAAGCAGGCGCGTGAATTTAAGCCGCACGCGGTTGCAATGGCGGACGAAGCGGCGGCGAAAGACTTAAAAATCCGGCTTAAAGATACCGACATAAAAGTTCTTTCGGGCGAAAAGGGTGTCGAAGAAGCGGCAACCCTTAAAGGTGATACCGTGCTTACCGCCATCGTCGGCATTGCAGGACTTAAATCAACCGTTGCCGCCATTAAGGCAAAAAAGACAATTGCGCTTGCCAACAAAGAAACAATGGTAACGGCAGGCGAAATTGTCAACCGTCTGTGCCGTGAAAACGGGGTGAAAATTCTTCCCGTGGACAGTGAACATTCGGCAATCTTTCAGTCACTTGCGGCGGCAGGGGATAATAAATTATCAAAAATTCTGCTTACCGCTTCGGGCGGCCCGTTTTTCGGCAAAAGCAGGGCAGAACTTCAAAATGTTACGGCAAAGGATGCGCTTAAACACCCTAATTGGGATATGGGCGCAAAAATTACCATCGACAGTGCTACACTTATGAATAAGGGGCTTGAAATTATCGAGGCGGTACATCTTTTCGGTGTAAGGCCCCAAGAAATTGAAGTTTTAGTTCACAGACAAAGTATACTTCACTCGGCGGTGGTATTGTCCGACGGCGCGGTTATAGGTCAAATGGGCACACCCGATATGCGACTTCCCATACAGTATGCCTTTTCTTATCCAAAACGCACTTATTCTTACGAAAATCTTGATTTGTCAAAAATCGGCACACTGACATTTACAAAGCCCGATACCGAAACATTTAAGTGCCTGCCGCTTTGTGTTGAGGCAATAGAAAAAGGCGGCATTTATCCTGCGGCGGTAAACGGCGCAAATGAAGAATCGGTGCGTCTGTTTTTGGAAAACAAAATCGGCTTTTTGCAGATTGCCGAACTGAACCGCGAGGCAATGTATTCACTGAAAAATAAAACCGATTTTAATTTAGAGGATGTCTTTGCCGCCGATAAAGCGGCAAGAGAATATGTTTTAAACCACATTAAAGGGTAGTGATTATAATCAGTCTTTCAAATATCTGGGGTAATGTTTGGCCGTATCTTGTTGCGATTTTACTTTTCATAATCTTAATAATCGTGCACGAATTCGGCCATTTTATTGCGGCAAAATCGGTTGGAGTAAAGGTAAATGAATTTGCGGTGGGTTTCGGGCCGAAACTTTTAAAAAAGAAAATAGGCGAAACAACCTATGCTTTAAATCTTGTCCCCTTGGGTGGCTATTGCGCTATGGAGGGGGAGGACAGCGGCAGTACCGACTCCCGTGCTTTTTGCAATAAAAGTCCGTGGCGGCGGTTTGTCGTAACCGTTATGGGCGCCACCTTTAACCTTTTGCTCGGGTTTATACTTGTTGCAATAATTTTAGCCCCCGAAGAAAATTTTGCAACGGCAAAGGTTGCGGAATTTAAAGAAAACCCGACAAGTCAGTCAACCGGACTTAAGGTTGACGACGAAATTATAAGGGTTGACGGCAGAAAGATTTACACTACCTACGATTTAAGTTATGCCTTTACAAATGTAGAGGACGGAAAAATTGATTTAACCGTTCTTAGAAACGGTAAAAAGAAACTGCTTAAAGATGTAAAATTTGAAACCACGGTTTATGAGGGGATAAGTTATCTTAATGTCGATTTTTATGTCTATCCGCTTCAAAAAACGGTCGGCACATATATCGGTCAAACCTTTAAAACCTGCGTGTCTTACTGTGCGGTAATTTACCGTTCACTTTTTGATTTACTTGGCGGTAAGTACGGCATAAGTGCCGTGTCGGGCCCTGTCGGAATAACCGCTACAATCGGCTCGGCGGCAAAACAAAATCTGGCTTCATTGCTTCCCATAATGGCGCTTATTTCAATAAATTTGGGACTTTTTAATCTGCTCCCCATACCTGCGCTTGACGGTGGAAGAATTGTATTTATTTTAATTGAAATGATAATAAGAAAACCCGTGCCGAAAAAGTATGAATCGTGGATTCATGCGGCAGGATTTTTTATAATAATGTCGCTTATGATTATAATTATGGCAAAGGATATTTGGACGCTTTTTATAAAATAGGGGTAAAATGCTATGGGTAAAAATACAAGAGCCGTAAAGGTGGGAAACATTCAAATCGGCGGCGGTGCAAAGGTCACTGTTCAATCAATGCTTAATGTTCCCGCCCACGATATAGAGGGGAATGTCCGTCAGGCAAAAGAACTCTGTGCGGCAGGGTGCGAAATTTTGCGTGTTTCGGTGCCGGACACGCAAACTCTTAAAACGGTTGAGGCATTAAAAAAAGAAATTAATATTCCGCTTGTTGCAGATATCCATTTTGACTGGCGGCTCGCCGTAGAGTCGGTGGCGGCAGGGGTTGATAAGGTGCGAATAAACCCCGGCAACATCGGTGACGATGCACATGTAAAAGCGGTTGCCGATGCCTGCAAAGCGGGAGGAGTGCCGATAAGAATTGGTGTAAATTCCGGCTCGCTTCAAAAGGATATCCTCGCCCGCTACGGCACTGTCACCCCTGAAGCAATGGTTGAAAGTGCGCTTTACCACGCGCGTCTGCTTGAAAAATTTGATTTTAACGATATTGTTTTATCCCTTAAAACTTCCAATGTAAAACTTACTTTCGATACCTATAAAAAGGCAAGCGAAATGACCGATTATCCGCTTCATTTAGGGGTTACCGAAGCAGGTACCGAAAAAATGGGAACGGTTAAATCGGCGGCAGGAATTGGCGGACTTTTACTTGACGGCATAGGCGATACAATAAGGGTATCCCTTACCGATAACCCCGTAAAAGAGGTTAAGGCAGGACTTGATATTCTGCGTGCGGTCGGACTTAAAGAGGACGGAATAAAATTCGTTTCCTGCCCAACCTGCGGCAGAACGAATATTGACCTTATTTCTCTTGCAAAATCTGCCGAAGAACGACTGTCGGGTATAGATAAAAATTTAACCGTCGCCATAATGGGCTGTGTTGTAAACGGCCCCGGCGAAGCGGCGGCGGCGGACATAGGAATTGCCGGCGGCAAAAACTGCGGTGTAATATTTAAAAAGGGCAAAATACTACATAAAAATATTCCCGAAAACCAACTGCTTGACCTGCTTGAAAAAGAAATAAATTTAATGTAAAGGAAAATTAAAATGTATTCCGTAAACGGACTTTTTGAAAATATACTGACGGCTGATTTGCTCGGTGCTTTAAAGGGCGCCGAGATTACCGTTTGCGATTTATCAACCGAGCAAAGAACTCTCAATCTTCAAATGACCTGCGAAAATTATGTTAATGCAGATTTTCAAAAGAGAATAAAAGAGTCGCTTTGTGCGGCGCTTAAACTTAACGGTGCTTTTATAAAATACACCTTTTCTCCGTCCGCTTTTTGTTCGGCGGCGGCAGAAGATTTAATAAATGTCATAAAGTATCAAAATATGGCTTTTAACGGTTTTCTTAATGACAGTACCTGTGCAATAAACGGCAAAACCCTTACCGTTACACTTAAATACGGCGGACTTGAAAAACTTGAAAGCAACGGTTTTTCGGATGTGTTAATCCGTGAAATAAAAAAGAACTTTGATATCCTTGTTGATGTTAAATTTGACGGACAACTTGAAGATATTGAAATTAAGCACGAAGAAGAGCCGGTATATGTTCCCGTGTCAAAGAACGAAAAACCGAAAGAGGCGGTTAAATACGATTATGCGCCGAAAGGCGGACTGCCGATATACATAGAAAGTGCCGAAAAGTTTTTCGGCAGAAGCATTAAAACCAACATAAAACCGCTTGCCGATATTCTGCCACCCACCGAAGCGGAGGCGGGTGTGTTTGTTTGCGGCTGGGGTGAGGTTTTTTCGGTAGAAAGTAAAAACATAAACACCCGCCGAGGCGGCAAAATGGCTGCCGTCAGTTTCTCGCTTTATGACGGCACAAATGCCATTAAGGCAGAGGTTAAGAAATTTTTTGACCCGAAGTATGTTGACGATATGGAGGCGGAAGCCACCCGTTTTCTTAAATCAATGAAGAAAATCGCCGACGGTCAAAATGTAATCGTAAACGGTAAATACGGTTACGACAGTTACAAAAAAGACTATGTTTTATCCGTAACCGCACTTGCCACGGTGCAAAAATATTTTGAAAAGGATAATTATGACGGCGAAAAAAGGGTGGAACTGCACTGCCATACCAATATGTCGGCAAAGGATGCCGTCTGCTCTGCCGGTGATATTATTAAGCAGGCATATTCCTGGGGGCATAAGGCGGTTGCCATTACCGACCACGGTGTTGTTCAGGCGTACCCTGCCGTTGCAAAGGCAATGTCAAAAATTCCTGCCGACAGCGGCTTTAAGGCAATTTACGGTGTGGAAAGTTATTTTATTGACGATATTCGCCACGATATAAGCGGCAAAACACCCAAAGAACTTTCAAAAATGCGCAACCACCAAATTATTCTTGTAAAGAATTTAAAGGGACTAAGAAACCTTTACGAACTTGTGTCGGATGCGCACCTTAACCATTTTTACGGCCGCCCCGTAACACTTCGAAGCAAACTTGATACTTTGCGTGAGGGACTTATTATCGGCTCTGCCTGCGAGCAGGGCGAACTTTACCGTGCCATTGTTGACGGTAAATCCGACCAAGAACTGCTCACCATTGCCGATTATTACGATTATCTTGAAATTCAACCGCTTGGCAACAACGAATTTATGATAAGGGAAAGCGCCCTGCCCGATAAGGTGGATAAGCGCGGTAATGTTACACCCAACCGCTTTAAAGATGTTGTAAGTTTTGAAGTTATAAAGAATTTTAACCGTAAGGTTGTAGAACTTGCGGACAAGTTAGGCAAACCGGTTGTAGCAACGGGTGATGTGCATTTTCTTAAAAAGGAAGACGGCATTTTACGAAAGATTATTCTTGCGGGACAAGGTTTTGAAGATATAGAAAATCAAGCACCCCTTTATTTTAAGACCACCGAAGAAATGCTTAACGATTTTGAATATTTCGGCGAGCGTGCAAAGGAATTTGTTATAGATAATCCGCAAAAAATTGCCGATATGATATCAAACGATGTTATCCCCGTTCCAAAGGGTAACTATCCGCCGTCTATTGAGGGGTCGGACGAAGATTTGCGCCGTATCTGTATGGAAAATGCGCATAATATGTACGGTAATCCGCTTCCCGAAATTGTCGAAAAGCGTCTTAAAAAAGAACTCGATTCGATTATCAATAATGGCTTTTCGGTTATGTATATGTCGGCACAAAAACTTGTTGAATACAGTGAAAAACTCGGTTATCTTGTCGGCTCGCGTGGTTCGGTCGGCTCGTCATTTGTCGCGACTATGTCGGGCATTTCGGAGGTTAACCCTCTGCCGCCGCACTATGTCTGCAAGAACTGTAAACACTCGGAATTTTTCACCGACGGCAGTGTCGGCTCGGGCTTTGATTTGCCCGAAAAGAAATGCCCCGAATGCGGTGCCGACCTTGACCGCAACGGTCACGATATTCCGTTTGAAACATTTTTGGGTTTTAAGGGCGATAAGGTGCCCGATATAGACCTTAACTTCTCGGACGAGGTGCAAAACCGTGTTCAGGATTACACCAAAACCCTATTCGGCTCCGGCAATGTTTATAAGGCAGGCACGGTTTCAACCGTTGCCGAAAAAACCGCCTACGG
The DNA here is from genome assembly GCA_045616025.1 of Acutalibacteraceae bacterium. Taxonomy (GTDB): domain Bacteria; phylum Bacillota; class Clostridia; order Oscillospirales; family Acutalibacteraceae; genus UBA737. Next base: position 9,171 of record JAZLFY010000068.1, read on the forward strand.
TTTTACAAAGGCGTATATAGAAAAAACAGGTGTGGGGCTGTCGGGTGCGGCAATAGACCGCCTTGCAAAGCAGGTTGAAAAGGCGGAGGTTAAGACCACATCCGGTCAGCACCCGGCGGGTATGATAGTTGTGCCGGAGGGTATGTCAATTTACGATTTCTGCCCCGTACAACACCCTGCCGACGATGTAAACAGCGATATAATTACAACCCATTTCGATTTCCACTCTATCCACGATACCATACTTAAACTTGACGAACTCGGTCACGTTGTACCGACTACATATAAGTATCTTGAAGAATATTCGGGAATACCGGTAAACGATGTTTCAATGAGCGACTCGCTTGTTTATTCGCTTTTCACATCTCCCGAAGCGCTCGGCGTCACCCCCGATATGATTTATTCAAAAACGGGAACACTCTGTCTGCCCGAATTCGGCACAAGAAACACAAGGGATATGTTGCTTGACAGCCGTCCGCAGAACTTTGCCGACCTTTTGCAGATTTCGGGACTTTCTCACGGAACGGGTGTATGGCACGGCAACGCAAAGGACTTAATTGATAACGGCACCTGCACCATTTCAAATGTTATCGGAACAAGAGATAATATAATGGTTTACCTTATCCATATGGGTATGGATGAGGGCACGGCGTTCTCCATAACCGAAACGGTGCGTAAGGGTAAATACGCAAAGGGTGAAATAAGCGAAGAGGACTGGGCAAAAATTGCCGAAAGTATGCGCGCGGTCAATGTTCCCGAGTGGTACATTGAAAGTTGCAAAAAGATTGAATATATGTTCCCGAAAGCCCATGCGGCGGCGTATGTTATTTCGGCGCTTCGGCTTGCGTGGTATAAGGTTTACAAACCGCTTGCTTTTTATTGTGCCTATTTTACCGCCCGTCCCGAAGATGTTGATGTTCACACCGTCTTAAAGGGAATTGATGCGGTAAAAGCGGAAATTAAGCGCATAACCGAACTCGGCAATATGGCAAGCCCGAAAGAAAAAGCCGTACTCGGAACACTTATGATATTCAACGAACTTATGTCAAGGGGTATCGAGGTTTTGCCTATTGATATTTACCACTCCCATGCGGTTAAATATGTTCCCGAAGACGGAAAAATCCGTCTGCCGTTCGGCTCGCTTGCAGGTGTCGGCGATAAGCAGGCATATTCAATTTACGAAGCGGCACAAAAGGGCAATTTCGTTTCCCGTGAAGACTTCGCAATAGAAGCCGGAGTGTCCAAAACGATTATCCAGAACCTTTCGGATATCGGCGCACTCGGCGAACTGCCCGACTCAAATCAGATATCAATGTTTTAAAAAAACGCACTCCGTAGGGAGTGCGTTTTTGCGATATACCGCCCTTGGCGGTGCGATATGTAAACACGATATAT
>JAZLFY010000069.1:0-5478 GCA_045616025.1 Acutalibacteraceae bacterium
CGTGCCGGTGATGATGTCCACGCGGCCCTGCACGCCGCAGTATTCGGCGGTGCCGCGGCCGGTATCGCCCATGAAGCCGACGGCATGGCTGTCGTCCACCATAACAAGTGCATCGTATTTATCCGCCAAATCGCAAATACCTTTAAGGTTTGCAATATAGCCGTCCATTGAAAATACACCGTCGGTGGCGATTATAATTTTGCCTGCGCCCTTTTCTCTTGCTTCCTTTAATTTGCTTTCAAGGTCGGTCATATCGTTGTTTTTATAGCGGTATCTTGCCGCCTTGCAAAGACGGACGCCGTCAATAATTGATGCATGGTTAAGTTCGTCAGAAATAATGGCATCGTCGGCAGACAACAGTGTTTCAAAAAGTCCGCCGTTGGCATCAAAGCAGGAAGAATAAAGTATTGCATCTTCCGTTCCGACAAAGTTTGCAATGCGCTTTTCAAGTTGTTTATGAATTTCCTGCGTGCCGCAGATAAAGCGTACAGAAGACAGACCGAAACCCCAGTTATCGTAACTTTCCTTTGCCGCTTTTATAAGTTCGGCATTATCGGAAAGACCTAAGTAATTGTTGGCGCACATATTTACAACCCGTTTTGAATTTGTGGTGTCAATACGGCTTCGCTGGGGAGTGGTGATAATTCGCTCTTCTCTGTATGTACCCGATTTTTTTATTTCTTCAAGTTCGTTTTGGAATTTTTCGTATGCGGTTTTCATTTCTTATCCCTCTTTCTTTGTCCAGTCAAGAATAACCTTGCCCGATTTTCCGCTGTGCATTGCCTCAAAGCCCTTTTCAAATTCGGTGTAGTGGAATTTGTGTGTTATAACGGGACTTAAATCAAGTCCGCCCTGCACCATATAGGACATCTGATGCCAGTTGTCAAGTTTTCTGCCGTAGATACCCTGCAATGTCAGTCCTTTACCGATTACGGTGTTAATATCAAGTTGCGCCGGCTTGTTTGAAAGTCCCAAAAGTGAGATTTTTCCGCCGTTACGCATAACCGAAATCATTTGTGTAAGTGCCGCATCGCTGCCCGACATTTCAAGTCCTACATCAAAGCCCTCGACAAGTCCCTGCTTGCTCATTTCATTTTCAAGATTTTCTTTTAAGGTATTTACCGCCGCATCTGCACCCATTTTACGTGCAAGTTCAAGGCGGTCATCGTTAAGGTCGGTAATAACAACACGGCGGGCACCTGCATATTTGCAGATTGCAACGGCGATAATGCCTATCGGACCGGCACCCGTTATAAGTACATCTTCGCCGACAAGGTCAAACATAAGCGCCGTATGGGTTGCGTTACCGACGGCATCGAACATTGCAACAATATCCTCATCAATGCTTTCGTCAACGGCGATGACATTGGTTTCGGGAATACATAAATATTCTGCGAATGCGCCGTCACGGTCAACACCGACACTGTTTGTGTCCTTACACCATTGAATATTGCCGGTGTGGCAGTTGCGGCATTTGTGACAAGTGATATGCCCCTCGCCCGAAACACGCTGACCTATTTCAAAGCCGGTTACACCGTCACCCAAAGCGGCGATTTCGCCGACATATTCGTGACCGATTACCATAGGCGGTTTAATGTGCTCTTTCGACCAGTCGTTCCAGTCGTAAATGTGAAGGTCGGTGCCGCATATAGCCGTTTTGTGAATTTTAATAAGCACCTCGCCTGCCTTCGGTACGGGTACGGGAACTCTTGTAAGTTTAAGTCCCACATCTGCCGAAGGTTTGATAATTGCATCCATCATTTTTTCCATATTTATTGCCTCCCGATTTTATACCGCGGACAAAATTGTCCGCCTGCTATGGACATTTTAACACTAAATAATATGAAAGTCAATCAGTAATTATTAAAAATCTGTATTTATTAAAAATTTACAAAAAGGGGGATAGGGAAAAACGTCTTGAATGGATTAACCGAACAAAAATTATTGCTTGCAATAATTTTTGCTTGCCCGACGGCGTACATTTGTACTCCGAGTGGTGAGGTTAATTCATAGTAAAAAGGTCGTTCTCTCTTTTTAAAAGCATAAAACCCGTAGCATATAAAATGTTACGAGTTTATTATCAGTCTTTAACAAAACCGAAATGCTGTTTTTATACCTTTTTACGTTCAGGGCGTTTTTAACATCCCCAAGATTTATCTTATACTTTCCACGCAGGTCGGTGTTGAAAATATCGCCAACATATACTGCGGATCGGGACCGAAGGTCATACGCTCGATAGAGCAGAATTCGGGGCCGTTTTCGTTGCCGACATGGTATACCCAGTGGTAGCCGTTTTTATACCCTGCATAAACGCAGATGTGCGAACACCAACTGCTGTTCGGTGCGGCGTTCATACAAACAAGTGAGCCGATGGGTATTTCCTCGTGAGAGGTGAGTTTTAAAAATGTTCCTGCACTACCCGATGTTTCAACCTTTATTTGTTTTGTATAGCCTTTCTTTTCCCAGTCAAGAAGTGCTAAATACCAGTCGTTTGCAACATAGGGTTTTTCGGGTTTTGTAAGCATTGTTGTATCAACCCCTGCAACATTGGGCAGATAATTAAAGTAAACATACGCCGCATAGGAAGCACAGACAAGTCCGTGTTTTTCAAAATACTGAATATCGGGCGCACCCTGAGAGGTGGTTTCGTAACCGGAACTGCCGCCGTTATAGGTTATGTTTGAAAGCCAACCGGTTGTCTTTTTCTGTGCCGATAAAACATACTGCCACATCCTGCCTGCCGCACGGTGTTTATCGACATTGTAGCCGCAATATTTAAGCGCATCCATAAAGATATTATCGTCAATATTATCAACACTTTCGGGGAAGTTGTGTCCCGAATAGTTTGGCCCGCTTTCGGTAGGCGGAATATAGGTACTGTCGGCATATTTGGACGGGGTGGCATTGGACGGGATATCCTTTGCTATACCGATTTTGCTCTTTTTGGCGGTTTCCTCTGTTTTTTCTTCGGTTTCGGTTTTCGCCGTTTCTTCGGTTACAATATCGGTTGCGCTTGCAACCTGTTTTGTTTTGGGCTTGGTTTCTTTTCCTTTATTAGCATCAATAATTCCGCAAATAATTGCAAGTGCCAAAAGCACGGCGGATATGCTTATAACTGCCTTTTTCATAACATCTGCCTTTCGGGTATTTTTAAATATTGTAACATTTTTTCAAGATTTGTCAAATTTTATACCGGAATTCATAAATTACACTTTTAAATTGATTTTTTCAAAAAGCATATTACAATATATTTATGACACTTGTGTCGTAAATGTAGTATAGGTTTTGTATTATCAATTTATTTTGATTTAATATTTATAACAAAATATTCCGATATGCAACCGGTTTTAAAATAAAGTTCCCAGTTCGATATTCCCGAAGAAACAACAAAATCGGTGTTGTTTCTTTTTTCGTGTCCGTAGGTGGCATCGTTTACGCCGATAAGTTCGCCGACACGGTTTATGGGTATTAACTGTCCGCCGTGGGTATGCCCCGAAAGGACAAGGTCTGCGCCCGCTTTTGCCTCGCTTTCATAGTCGCCCGGTACATGGTCTAAAAACACGGTATAGGTGTTTTCTTTACCGGTAATTAGTTCGTCTGCGGCAAGACGGTTGCCGTGTCCGCCGTCTGCCCTGCCGATAACGGTGATTTTATTTTGGAGTGTAACCGCATTATCTTCAAGCACGGTTACACCGTTTTTCTTTAAATTGTTTATTAAATCGTCTCTTGAATAACCGCGCCGCTCACTTCCCATATATCCTGCGTCGTGGTTGCCGAAAACATAAAAAGTGCCGTATTTTGATTTTAAACCTTTAAGTGCTTTACACGACTTTTCCATTTCCTCTTTGGTGGTGGAGTCATCAATAAAATCGCCGACAATTACGAACATATCGGCTTTTTCACGGTTCAGCCGTTCAAGTTGTTTTTTAAAGCCGTTACTTGAAAATGTTACGCCGATGTGCGAATCGGAAAAGCCGACAATTTTTAAATTTCCGTTTGGCAGGGGCTTGTCCGTTTTAAAGTTATACTCGGTGCGGAAAACATAAAAAGCGAAAAAGACACCCACAGAAAGATAACAGACGGTGGTGATTATCGCGGCAAGCCCCGAAATGTATTTTGTGCGCTTTACTTTTTTTATTTTTCGGTAAATAAATGCCGCAAAATCGGAAATTGCCCAGATAACAAGTGTGTGCAGGAATATAATCATACCGTTCATAAGACCGAGTGTTATGTCAAAAACGGCAAAAAGGGCAACAATAACAAGAAGCGCAAAAAGACGCGCTTTACGGGTGGTGTCAAAACGGTTTTTAATAAAACCGAATTCGGCAACGCGACGGGAAAGCCAATAAAGTCCCGGCACGCTGACAAGACACATTAAAAGAATAATTGTTACCCACATAATTTTCACTTCCGGTTTGGTTTTTTTGTTGTTTATTTTAACGATAACCGTATTTCTATGTATTATACAATATTATTGAGTTAAGTTCAACGGTGTAACGAAAACAAAAAAAATACTTGCTTTTTTTTAAACCTTGTGATAATATATATGTTACTGTGAAAAACGAATAGGAGGTGCAATTATGCCCAATATTAAATCTGCTAAAAAGCGCGTAAAGGTAAGCGAAGCAAATGCTATGCGCAACAAGGCGGTTCGTTCCGATTTAAAGACCGCACTTAAAAAAGCCGATGTTGCAATTAAAGACAATGCCGCAGATAAAGAAGCCGTTGTTAAGGTTGCAGTCGCAAAAATCGACAAAGCAGCAGGAAAAGGTCTTCTTCACAAGAACAATGCCGCAAGAAAGAAATCTAATCTTGTAAGCAAACTTAATGCTGCGAAGTAATAGAAAAAAATTATTTTTTGCAAAGAATAATTTGTGCCGGGGTAAAATACCTCGGCACATTTCTTTTTATTATTGATTTAATTTGTATTTTAGAGTAAAATATTAAGGGTTACAGAACTTGCAGGGAACATAGTTTTCATTTATAAGTTCTTCACGGTCACGGGTGACTACACGGTGTTTTTCCTTAATATCCTCTGCATACACGCAGGTTGAAAGGTGAAATTTTTTACTGTTAAGATTACCGTAATAAAGCGGTTTTTCGTCATAAACCTTTTGTTCTTTCCCTGCTCTTTTATAACCGTTTGCCGTACTGTCCGCATATTTTACCGTAACGGGCGGCGCGATTTGGGAGGAAGTATTTTCCGTTTCACCTTTTGTGCTGCAACCGCAAAGCAAAACAAAAAGCATTAAGACAAAAATAATCTTTTTCAAAATATCACCCCACCGGCTTATTATATACCGTTTGAAAGGAGGTTTCAAGATGAACGAAAAAATTAAGGCGCTTAAACAAAAAGCCAACCGCCTGCCCCTTACCCCCGGTGTTTACATTATGAAGGACAAGACGGGCAAGATTATCTACATTGGCAAAGCAAAGGCACTTAAAAACCGTGTTACACAGTATTTCGGCAAGGGCACC
>JAZLFY010000070.1:0-1573 GCA_045616025.1 Acutalibacteraceae bacterium
CCCGAGGGTACATCTACCGCCGCTATTGCCGATAAATTAAACGATTCGGGTGCGGTTAAAATTCCGATTTTATTCCGACTGTATTCAAAATTAAACCACTTTGACAGTCAGTATAAATACGGTGTTTACACCTTTAATAACGAACTTGGGTATCAAGGACTTGCCGATATGCTTATAACCGAGGGTATGAAGGCAAAAACCGAAACGGTAAGAATTCCCGAGGGGGATATTGATGCAATAGCAAAGGCACTGGAAGATAAGGGCGTTTGCAAAACAAGTGAATTTATTGATGTTGTTCAGCACGAAAACCTTGATTATGACTTTGTAAAAGAAATTCCCGCCGATTCGGTTTACTATCGGCTCGAGGGTTATCTCTACCCCGAAACATACAGTTTCTATGTTACCGAGGACGGAAGGGAAAATGCCAAAATGGCGGTTAAGCGTATGCTTAACGAGTTTGAAGAAAGAATTAAACCGTACAGAGATAAGATAAACGAGGGTAAATACTCTCTGCACCAGATAACGACAATGGCTTCAATAATTCAACTTGAAGCAGGAAACACCAAAACGGTGTCGGACGAGGACAGAGCAAAGGTATCTGCGGTATTCTATAACCGGCTTGACAGTAAAGATTTTGCAACACTCGGTTCTTCACCCACAAGAAAATACCCCCACGGCAACGGAAGATATAATACCTATGAATGTAACGGCTTGCCGCCCGGACCGCTTTGCAGTATGAACATTCAAAGTTTCAAAGCGGCGGTTGAGCCGTCAGGTGAAATGGACGGATATTACTATTTCGTCACCGATGCCGCTATGAAATTCTATTACAGAAAAACTTTAAATGAACACAATGCAATAATTGCCAAACTTAAAGCAGAAAAGAATTGGATTTATGAAGAATAATTTTTAAACACCCGAACTTTTATGTCCGGCTGGGGATATAGACCGCCTTAAAACAGCGGTCGATTTCGGCGCAGATGCGGTTTATCTTGCAGGGCAGGAATTCGGTATGCGTACTGCCTCGGCAAATTTCGACAGCGAGGCATTAAAAAAAGGCGTTGAATATGCCCACAAAAACGGTGTTAAGGTGCATGTTACCTGTAACACAATTCCGCACGAAGACGAAATTGTCCGTCTGCCGGAATTTTTAAGTTATATAGACAGTTTGGGTGTTGATGCCATTATCGCCTCCGATTTCGGAACGGTTAATATGATTAAAAAATATGCACCGCACCCCGATTTACATATTTCGGTGCAGTCGGGAATAACCAACAGTGCATCGGCTGCCGCCTTTTATGAAATGGGGGCAAAAAGGGTAGTCCTTGCCCGCGAACTGTCGCTTGAAGAAATAGCAAAAATCAGGGAAAACACACCGAAAGAACTTGAAATAGAGGCATTTGCCCACGGTGCTATGTGTATATCATTTTCGGCAAGATGTTTGCTTTCAAGTTATATGACGGGACGGGATGCCAACCGCGGCGACTGTGCGCAGGCGTGCCGTTGGAGTTATTCTTTAATGGAAGAAAAACGCCCCGGTCAGTTTTACGATATTACCGAAACCGAAAAAGGC
>JAZLFY010000071.1:0-5690 GCA_045616025.1 Acutalibacteraceae bacterium
ACACCTACTGCGCGGTGGTATCAGATAATGTTGATATGGTGCGAATGGTTAAATCAAATTATATTTTGTGCTTTGATTATAGTGCCAAAGATTATTACTACCCCTCCCTTACACCCTATACACTTGATAATTTACCCGCCTTTACGGTTGCCGCACCCGAGGGTAATTTTTCTTTTACGGTAACCACAACCGACGGCAAAAGCACCGTCACGAAAGACGGTGCCGAAATGAAAAACTTTTCTAATTTTTATGAAATGTTTAAGGGCACCGCATTTTCAAAAACGGGCACCGATTCACAGTACGGACAAACCGAGTCAACCTTTACGCTTACTTTAACCGACGGCAGAACGGTTGCACTTAACTTCTCAAAGGGAGAGGGCACAAAATACGATGTAAAAATCGGTGATTTTTACGGGCAAATAACCTCTTCTTCCTATAAAAAGTTAATTAAAATGTTAACCTCTATGTCATAAAGTCGGGCAATTTAAGTTCAAACGAAGTATCAAAAAAATAAAGATTTCCGTCTTCAAAGTAAACCGCCTTACGGTATTCGCCGTAGGCGGTTTTTCTTATGTTTTCGTAACTTTTTGCGGCGGCAAAAGCACCGAAAAGTATTAAAAATTCCAAAAGCAGAGTAATATAAAAACTTTTTAAAAACATCTTCATAATCTATGTTAATCCGTTAAGCAGACTTACAAGCGCATTGCCGGTAAGTTCGGCGGAATATTTAACCTCCTCTAATGTGTTGGCTTCGGTACCCACTTCAAGAAGAAGTGAGCCGGCAGTTAAACTTTCGTTATAATTCTTTGAATTAAGCAAAATTGCTCTTGCAAGGGTGGGGTACATAACTTCAAGTGTTTGTTGAAAGCGGACGGCAAGTTTCAAATTTTCGGCATAATTCGGGAAGTTCTTAACATTACCCGACTGACTGCCCATAACAAGCATAACCTGTGCGGCGGTTTTACCGTCAATTTTGGTGGTAAGTTTCACTTTATCGCTTTCTCCCGACGATACACTGTCACGGTGCAAATCAATAACCACCTTTATTGAGGGGTACTGTTTAAGGCAGGAAGTAATCGTTTTGGCGGCATTAGAATAGGCATCGTTATATGATGGGTTGTCGTGCTGTACTTCACTGTGAATGGTTTTAATTCCCGCTTTGTTTAGTCTTTCGGTCAGAATATTGCCGAGCACAACCGTGTTTTTGGTGTTGTCTGTACTTCTTTCTTTATCGGCGGCGGTGTAATAATCTCTGTTTTGTGCCATAAAACTTTCGGTTGCGTGGGTGTGCAGAATAAGTACCTGCGGCAAGTCGTTCTTTTCAATTTTAAAGGATAAATTATCATTTAAAAGATTTTTAATATCAATGTTTAATTCGGTATTGTTCTTTAAATAAACATTATTATATGATGTGTTTGCAGTATAGGGGGTAATGAATTTATTTATAATTTTGCCCTTTGCTTCCCCTGCAGAGGCGGCAACCGCTTCGCTTTTCTGTTCTTCTGTTTTGGGGCTTTCGGTTTTGGGTTCTTCTTGTGTTTTTTGCTCTGTTTTAACGGTTTCGCCCGAATTTATTTTGCTTTGTACCTTAACTGTGGGCAGGGATAAAAAATCAAATATAATAACCGCCGTAATAATAAGCGATGAGGTTAAAAATCTTAAAACTGCAAGTTTGTCTTTCAAAAAAATCACATCCTAAAAAAGAATATGAAAAAATCGGTTTATTTATAACCTTTCGGTGCCTGTTAAAAACTTGTTTACGGCAGAGGATATAATCTCGGCGCAAAGCCGTACCAAAACATCAACATCCTTTGGTGTCACCATGCCGCCCTTAAAGTCGCAAACGGTGGGAACACCAAGCGAAATAACGGGTATGTTGACTGTGTTTTTTGAAAGTTCGTAACCCTTTTTGTTTACACCCGAAGCAGGCAGAATACCGCTGTTTGTAAGTTGAATACTTTTAAACAGTCCGTCATAGTTTTTGGCGGCGAGTGCGTCTATTGCAAAAATCACATCGGGTTTTATTTTTTCGGCGGCACAAAAGATAACATCTTTTGATTTTATGCCCGTTTTACCCTCCACACTCGGTATAATAACGGCAACACTTTTAACATTTATTCTGTCCTTTAAAAGTGAGTGTTTAATATGACGCGTCGCAATTATTCTGTCGGCGGTAAGCGGCCCTAATGCATCGGGGGTGATGTCGGGGTTGCCGAGCCCCGTGCAAAGAACACTTTGCGCACCGTTATCGGTCAGTAGATTTAAGCAGTAAATAACGGCACTTATAATTTCCTTTTGTGCCGTATTATTTAAAAGATTTTCAAACTTTACCGTGCAGTAAAGCCCTAACGGGCGGTTGACGGTACGGGATAACAGTTCACTGTTAATATCGGTCACGGTAACTTCGGCGTGACCGAAATCTTTGCGAAATCCTCTTATACCTTTTTGGTTTTCAATAATTTCACTTATTAAATCTGTTCTTTTTTTCATATCTTTATTTTTACCTTTTTTATAAAAGTTATGCCGCTTTTGAATAATTACTTGACTGTATGCAAATTTACATAAAAAAACGGACGGAAAAACGAAAGTTTTTCCGTCCGTTTGTACATTTCGACATTATTTCCAGTTGTGTTCGTATTCCGCAACCTTTTTCTTAATGCGGTCAATCGGGTCGAGCAATTTGCTTATAGAGTTGTCGTTATTAAGGGTATCAACCAAAAGTGCAATGTATTTTGCCATATTAACACTTGAATACCACTCTCTCGATAAAAGTTCGGGTGTTTGGTAAATAAGGTTGGTGGTAAACACCTTGTTTATAAATCCTTTTTCGTAATATTCGTCAAACTTTTCAAGTCCCTCAACAAAAAGACCGAAGGTGGAGAATATGAAAATTCTTCCTGCGCCCATTTCCTTTAACTTGCTTGCAATGTCAAGCATTGAATCGCCGCTTGAAATCATATCATCAACAAGAATAAGGTCTTTGCCGGTAATATCGCTTCCCAAAAATTCGTGGGCTTCAATGGGGTTTCTGCCGTTTACTATTACCGAGTAATTTCTGCGCTTGTAGAACATACCAAGTTCAAGTCCCAAAACCGAAGAATAGTAGATACATCTGCCCATACCGCCTTCGTCGGGGGAAACAATCATGGTGTGTTCACGGTCAAGTTTAATATCGGGGATTTCTTTAAGAAGTGCTTTAATCATTTGGTATGCCGCCTGAACATTGTCAAAGCCCTCAAGCGGAATTGCATTATTTACACGGGGGTCGTGTGCGTCAAATGTGATAATGTTTTTAACACCCATTGAAACAAGTTCTTGCAGTGCCATTGCACAGTCCATAGACTCTCTTGCCGTTCTTCTGTGCTGTCTGCCCTCATAAAGCATCGGCATAATAACGGTTAATCTTCTTGCCTTTCCGCCGAAAGCCGCAATAACACGCTTTAAGTCTTGGAAATGGTCGTCAGGGCTCATGGGAACCGTTCTGCCGTACATTTTGTATTCAACACTGTAATTGAAGCAGTCGCAAATAATGTATGCATCAAGACCGCGTGCGGTATGGTTTATAACCGCCTTTGCTTCACCTGTGCCGAATCGCGGACAGTTTGCACCGACAACAAAGGACTTGTCCTCTTCAACACCGCGCCACTGTTTTAAATAGTAGTCAACCTTTGAAGAGATGTCTTCACAACCGCGCATACTTACAATCGCAAGGTCACCAAAAGGTGTGTGCTTAAAATCAATGTTTGACATAAAGAAAACCCCTTTAACTTCTTTTTAAATATTGTACCATACTTTTGGAATTAAAAAAAGGGTTTATTTTGAAAAAATATGTCTAATTTTTTATCAACATTTTTGGTTATTATTTTATAAAATATATAAAAAAATAAATTGATATTAGCGAATAAGTTTGTTATAATAAATTGAAATAAAATGTAAAGGGGAAATTATTTATGCCAACAGTTACACTTTTAGCCTACACACCGGACCCTGAAAAAGCGGTCGCATCCGCAGCAAAACTTTGTTACAGTTCTTCAAACATTAAGGACTTGCGTGACGGACTTACCGAAGAAAAGGTAAAATCTTTTGTCGGTATGCTTGCCGATTTAGGACATGCAAGCCCGATTGAACACGCCTCTTTCACCTTTGGTATCGAGGGTGTATCCCGTTCACTTTTAGCACAGATTACACGCCACCGTATTGCTTCTTATTCGGTAAAAAGCCAGCGCTATGTAAGTGAGGGCGGTTTTGAATTTGTCACACCTCCCGAAATTGCCGAAATTCCCGAAGCACTTGAAATTTACAAAAAATCAATGCAGCAGGATCAAGAGGCATACGACAAACTTTCCGCTATTTTGGAAGAAAAACATAAAGCAACATTTATGGCGGAGGGTAAAGACGAAAAGACCGCCGCGCGTATGGCACAGAAAAAGGCAATAGAAGATGCCCGTTTTGTTCTTCCCAATGCCTGTGAAACAAAAATGGTTGTTACAATGAACGCGCGTTCACTTATGAACTTCTTCTCCCTTCGTTGCTGCAACCGTGCGCAATGGGAAATAAGAGAAGTTGCAAACCAAATGCTTGCTCTTGTCTGCAAGGCAGCACCCGAACTTTTCAGAAAAGCGGGACCGGGTTGTGCCTGCGGTGCTTGTCCGGAGGGTAATATGTCCTGCGGCAAAGCGGCAGAAATGAAAAAGTTTTACGAGGAACTTAAAAAATAATGGGAAAACTTATTGTAATTGAGGGACTTGACGGCAGCGGCAAGTCCACTCAACTTGATATACTCGGGAAAAACCTTAAAGCAAAAGGGCTTAACTTTCAATCGGTTTCTTTTCCCGATTATCAAAGTAATTCAAGCGCACTTGTAAAGATGTATTTAAACGGTGAATTCGGCTCTAAACCTGACGATGTAAATGCTTACGCCGCCTCGCTTTTTTATGCGGTTGACCGATATGCTTCGTATAAATCGTCATGGGGCGAATTTTACGAAAGCGGCGGTATTGTTATTTCGGGCAGATATACCACCTCAAATGCAATACATCAGACCTCCAAAATGGCAAAAGAAGATTATAAAGATTTTCTTGACTGGCTTTATACACTTGAATACAAAAAAGTGGGTATTCCCAAACCCGATTTGGTAATATTTCTTGATATGCCGGTAGAGGTTTCACAAAAACTTTTATTCACCCGTTACTGCGGCGACGAAAACAAAAAGGATATCCACGAAGCCGATGTTGATTATTTGAACAACTGCCGAAGTGCCGCAAAATATGTGTGCGAATATTCGGGTTGGAAAACTGTGCCTTGTGCAGAGGACGGGCAACCCAGAAGTATTGATGATATATCAAAGGACATTTTAAACCTTTGTATGGAGGTATTAAACAAATGATTTATATTTTTCTTGCAAACGGCTTTGAGGAAATCGAGGCAATTTGCCCGATAGACATTTTAAAAAGGGGCGGACTTGATGTTAAAACTGTCGGCGTTACGGGTAAAACCGTAACCGGTGCGCACGGAATTTTGTTTGTATGCGATATGGAAATCGGCGAAACAGATGCAGATGCCGATTGCTTGATTTTGCCCGGCGGAATGCCCGGAACACTTAATCTTGCAAATTGCCCTGAACTTAAAAAAATACTGCTTGAAGCCCAAAAAGACGGCAGATTTATTGCCGCTATCTGTGCCGCACCGTC
>JAZLFY010000072.1:0-2108 GCA_045616025.1 Acutalibacteraceae bacterium
TCTAATCTTCCCGATTATATGAATCTTAGTTGTGTTTTTGCCTGCGGCGGCAGTTGGATGGTACCGGCTGATAAAATATCAAACGGACAGTTTGATGAAATCGAACAACTAACCCGTGAAGCGGTTGAACTATTAAAAGAAATCAGAAAATAATAACATATTTTAGCAGTAGAGTAAAATCTACTGCTATTTTTAATATTTCATTACTTTTTTTATTACTGTTTTACCTATTTTATAAATAGGGCCTTCAAGCGATTTTTTAACATTTTTAAGTTCTTCTCTTATTTTTATTTGTTGCGGACAATGACTTTCGCATTTTCCGCAAGATACACATTTTGATGCTTCGGCAGTTACTTTTCTAAGTCCAACACACATAATATATTCTTTTTCCGCCGTAAAGTAATTATCGCTGAATTTTCTGTTGTATGCCGCAAATGAGCCGGGTATATCAACCCCCATAGGGCATGGCATACAATATCGGCATCCCGTACAGGGAATTTTTACATTTTCATTTATAGCTTTAATAACATCGTTTATAATCTGTTTGTCGTTATCGGTCATTGAATTATATTCCGCTTTGTCGGCAAAGATAAGATTTTCTTTAATCATTTCCTCGCTGTTCATACCCGAAAGTATAACGGCAATACCTTCTTGGTCCCAAAGCCATTTAAAAGACATATCGACAGGGGATTGACCTGCTTTTTTAAATATTTCTTTTGCAGGTTTCGGCAAAGCATTTGCAAGGCGACCGCCACGAAGCGGCTCCATAATTATAACGGGAATACCAAGATCTCTTGCGCTTTCAAGTCCCGTTCTGCCTGCTTGTGAGTTTTCGTCAAGATAATTGTACTGAATTTGGCAAAAATCCCACGGATAAGCATTTAAAAGTTTAATAAACATATCTGAATTTCCGTGGTATGAAAAGCCGACTTGCTTTATTTGTCCCGATTTTTTCTTTTCAAGCAGCCATTTATCAAGTTTTAACGATTTAAGCCGTTCCCAAGTATTAAGGTCGGTCAGCATGTGCATTAAATAATAATCAACATGGTCGGTTTTAAGCCGCTTTAATTCTTCGCTGAAAAACTTTTCGGCGCTTGTTTCGTCTTTAATTAAATAGTGGGGGAGTTTGGTGGCAATGTTAACCTTATCCCTTAAATTGTTTCTATCGAGAATTGTCCCGAGTGCCGCCTCAGAGCCCGGATAAATGTTAGCGATATCAAAATAGTTAATGCCGCCCTCAATGGCAAGTTTTATTTCTTTTTCTGTTTTTTCTAAATCAATATGACCGAGTTTTTGGGTAAAACGCATACAACCGTACCCTAAAACCGATAATTCGTTTCCGTATTTATCTTTGCGGTATTTCATAAAATCGCCTCCGATAAATATATTATATTTCTTTTTTATAATTTAGTCAATATAAAAGCCGCCTAATATTAGGCGGCTTTTGTATATCAGTAATTATTAATTTCTTATCCTTAATTGATGTCTGTGCGGTAATTCACAAAAAGGGGAATTTTATTTGATTTCTTTAATCCCTAATTTTTCTAAAAAATCTATTAATTCGTGTAAGTATTTTACACTTTCAACATAAGGTGATTGATTTTTTAACCACCCTTCGTTTCCGCTTACACTTGCAAGACGGCACATATATAAAAGTTCTTCCCATTTTTTTGGATCTTTATCCTTATCCCATATGTCCTTAAATTTGTCAATGCTTGCACCGTCAAACATCATATCAACTAAAATGCATCTATTCAAAATTGACGGCACTCGCTTTGTATATTCGTCTTCTTCAAATTTTTCTTGGAACACCATTAATAAATTTGTAAAAGTAATTGAGCGTAAACTTTTAGTATAACTCTTTAAAGCACCGTTTAGTGCTTTTTGCGGAAATGAAGGATTCAATTTTGTTGCTCCTTCATAATAAACTTTCCAAGTACCCTCAAAGCATCGCGGTATTTGAACTGTATTTCCGTACATTGTTTTAACTTCTACTAAAGGTTGATATCGTTCCATTTCCCAATATTTAGGAGTTTTAATCATTTTCATCACCTCATAACTCCATTATATCAAACTAAAAGTCCTGAAAAATGGACTTTGCATAAAAA
>JAZLFY010000073.1:0-3670 GCA_045616025.1 Acutalibacteraceae bacterium
GATGTTAATGTGCCTACGGCGTAATATAAATTGATATGTTGTAGGGGAGGGCTTCCACGCCCTCCCGTTATTTTTCGCACAAATTTAATTGATATATTGTAGGGTACGGCGTCCACGACGTACCGTAATATAAATAGCGTCGCAGACACATTAATTCCTTCATTAGCGACAGCGCCTTCATTTTTCATTAGCCCGTCAAGGCGCCATCATTTAAAATCCCGCAAGGGATTTTATTTATGCTGCCGTTTCTAACAATTTATGTGAAAAATATACAATTTTATTCTTGACCTTAATAACCTTTTGTGATAATATATAAACGGGAATATTCTATTCGTAAAATCGAAAGGAGAAATTAGAATGTTTAGCAAAACGCGAAATGCAAAAAAGGTCATCTCCGTAATAATTACACTTGCAATGATTTTTTCATTGTTTACGTGTATGTCGGGGCTTGATGCTTTTGCAATCGACAATACTACTAAGGAGGTAAAAAGTCCTTTGCTCGGTTCCGCCGAAGCATGCGGTGGCGATGCTTATCCGGCCACATATCCTTTGTGGCACTGCGAATGCGGTAATGTTTGGCTTGACGGTTATAACAGTACAACATTGGCGCTCGAAGGTTTGACTGAAACCGAGGCAATAGGTGCCGGTGTTGAAACCGGCAGTGTAAAACACTTATACGGCGACTGTAAATGCCAAGACGGTAACGGTTGTGACGGTAAACTTCACAAATGGTCTGCATTTTCCGGAACAGGTAATACCGGTTACCGTTATCTTAATAAAAACTTTACTACAACAGGCGGAATAAATGTTTCCGGTAAACCGGGTAAAAATGTTAACATTGACCTTAACGGTTATACCTATACCTATACCGGTACATCCCGTGTTGCAACATTTTATACCTCAAACGGCACTACAAATGCACATCTTTCTTTCAGTGATACAAAAGGCACCGGTAAAATTGATGCGAAGTTTGCCGATGCAACCACTGCACAGGGCGGCTTTTGTTGGATGTCTGCCAGCAGTGTTGATAAGGGTCCGCAGTCGGAAGACGAAATGAACACCTTTGCTTTCTACGGCGGTAGTTTTGTATACAACCCGCAGGTAAGCGGTGCACTCCAGAACGGTATCGGCGTATGTCTTCAAAACTCAAAATACAGCAAATTTATGATGTTTGACGGCGCATCCATTGATTGCTCCAATCCGAAGACAACGTCTGCATACAACAAATACGGTTCGGCGGTTTATTCGTCTGATAACACCCTTCTCGGCGGCGGTATCTACCTCTGCGGCGGTGAAATTATAGGTACAACCACTACCGTAAACGGCGGTACAATTTACTCCGGTTGCGGCGACTTTGTAATGGATGGCGCAACGGTAAGAGGCGGTCAATCAGGTGCCCCCGGCGGTAATATTTATCTTGGCCGTGCTGCTACCACATATTGCGGACAACTTAAAATCAATAACAGTAAAGTCATCGGCGGTAAGTGCGATTATTCTGCTGCTTCCGGTAAGAACGGCGGTAATATTTATATTACAAATTCCGGCGCTACACCTATTGAAATAATCGGTTCTGAATTTACTGACGGTGATGCTTCCGGCGGCGGTAATGTTTATATTTCGAACAGTGGTGCCGGAGAAATAAAGATTGAGAATTCCAAATTTTCTAACGGTAAAGCCGCCGGCACCGCTTCCGGAATGAACGGCGGTAACCTTTATATTACAAAGACCGGCGCTTCGGATATCGAAATAACCGGTTGCACATTTACCGGTGGTTCTGCTTATGATGCCGGTAGTGTTTATATCTCAAAGAATTCTGCCGGAAATATAACGGTTAAAGATACCACTTTTGACGGCGGCACAGCCGAAAGAGACGGCGGTAACTTATATGTACTTACCAATAAAACAAACACCGTTGAAATTGATAACTGTGACTTTACAGGCGGTATCTGTAAAAGATGGGGCGGTAACCTTTGTTCCCAAGCAACAACTTCGGGTTCGGCACAAACCTTAAATATTAAGGGCAGTTCTACATTTACTGACGGTCAAGCCGCAAACGGCGGTAATGCTTATATTCAAGCACAAGCAGCTACAACAGTTACTTATACCGATACCGGTTCTGAATTTACAGGCGGCAGCGCTTCCGCAACAAGCGGCGCAGGCGGTAACCTCTACTTTAATAAACAGTCCGACGGAAAAGCAACCGCAACCCTTACCGGTTCTACATTTGATTCGGGCGCAGCCCCCAACGGTAATGGCGGTAATTTTTACAATAACGGTACTCTTACTGCTACCGACTGTATTATTAAAGACGGTACGGCATATAGCGGCGGTAATGTTCACTGCGGTTCCTCAACTACCTTTAACGGTAACACCCAAATTTTGGGCGGTACCACCAACAATGAAGCATATCCTTCCCACTCGGTAAATGCTGCTTACGGCGGTAAGTTCTACGATAATACTTATCTTGACGGTGTTCTTTATGTTTCTCAAGGAACGGCAGCATCATTTAACCCCGTTGTTTCGAACAATGCAAAAATAGCTAATGCTATTCTTGAAGTTCCTACCGACAGTACAAAACTTCATAAACTTGATATTACCGGCTTAACCTCTGCTATAGTAGACGAAGAAAGTCTTGTTACGGGTTATGGCACGGGATATGTTCATAATATTTCTGTTTTAACAGATGATACAGAACTCGGTGCAGCGGACAGAGCAGTCTTTACGGCAATTAAACCGAATCAGTTGCCGCAATTAAGCGCCGTTGATGTAAACGGCACACCCTATAGGGTTAATGCTGCGGGATTAAATGTTATTCCTGCGGAACATTATCACTGCATCTGCGGTAAATCTGACTGCACCGAACAAGGTCACCAAAAGGTTGTTTTCTATCCTTTTGATAATGCAACCAGAACTCTTGCTCCTGCATCCGGCGGTGTTTCATCAAAAGCAGGTGCCCTTCCTATTATAGGTAACTGGTATGTTAAAGATGATGTAACACAGGTTACTCAACAGACACAGCTTAAAAATACTACTGCTGCTATCTGCTTTAACGGTAATGATGTTAATATAAACACTACCCGTGCAGTTCAGTTTGGTCTTAACGGTGAAGCTGACGAGTATTGCGAAATGAACCTTTGCGACTGTGTGGGTACAGGCGGTATGCATAAAGAAATCGCCAGCGGCGGTAACATAGTATTTGCTCAGGGCTTCTACGGTAAAGATAAAACCGCAGACTATTGGGGCATGAGCAGTTACAGAATGAATATCTACAGCGGTACTTATGATTTTAGCAAGTGCGTATCTAAAAACACACCGGACATTTCCTTTGGCGGCGGTGCAGATATCTCAGACCTTAATATATACGGCGGCGAACTGAAATGCAGTACCAATACTGCAACAGGCACACTCGGTAACATTTCGGTTAACGGTACATTTAATATGTACGGCGGTACAAACGAAGTTGGTACTACCAAATATACCGGTAAGAGCGATGCTATCGGCGGCGGTATATTGGTTAGAAAAGAAATGAATATGTACGGCGGCGTTATTAAAGGCGGTACACTTGATACCACAGAAAACACCCGTACTACTACAAACTTAAAAGACCAGGGCGGTAGTATAGCCCTTACTAACTCCGATGCTACATTTAATATGACCGGCGGTACAATTG
>JAZLFY010000074.1:0-3509 GCA_045616025.1 Acutalibacteraceae bacterium
GATCTCGCCGTCTATTTCTTCTTCCGTGCAGTCGCCCCTATCGACAAAATTTGCAAGGTTTAAACTGCCTTTGGAGAAAACTTTACAGTCGGGCAATTTTTGATTTATAAGGCGGTTATATGCACCGCTGTTTACCGTAAAACAAGTTCCGATTAAGCCGACCGACGAAAGATTTTTTTTTGCTACCTCATCGGTTGCCGCTTCAACAATGCTTATTATCGGAAAATCAAAATGTTTCCTTATTTTTTCAACAAGGGTTGAAATTGTATTGCAGGCAAGTGCCACACATTTAACATTTTGTTTTTCTAAAAAGTTTATCATTTTTATTGTCAGTTCAAGTATTTCTTCACTTGTACGGTTGCCGTAGGGACAGTTTTTACTGTCGCCTAAATAAATTACATCTTCTTCGGGCATCAGTTTTCTTATTTCTTTTAAGACGGTAAGACCGCCTACACCCGAATCTATTACACCTATTGCGCCGTTTTTATTCATATCTTACACCTCGCGAATAATTTTAACACGAACTATAAAAAAATTCAACAGAAAAGAGTGTTTTTATGTACGATTTAGTAATTAAAGGCGGTACCGTGGTTGACGGTACAAACAGTGAGCCCTATACTTCCGACCTTATGATTAAGGACGGAAAAATTGCCGATATAGGCAATTTTTCGGGCGAAGCAAAAGAGGTTATAAATGCCACCGGCAAGATAGTTTCGCCCGGATTTATAGATATCCATACCCACAGCGACTCGGCACCGCTAAAAAGTCACCTTTGCGACTGTAAGATTCAGCAGGGCGTTACCACCGAAATTACGGGTAATTGCGGCAAATCAAACCTGCCTGCAACCAAAGAACGGCTTGACGAAATAAACCAATATATCGGCTCAAAAGTCAATAAATTTGCCCGTCTTTCAATAAGCGATTATGCAGAGGAAATAAACCAAAGAGGGCATCTTACAAACACCGGCTCGCTTATCGGTCACGGCACACTTCGTATTGCCGTTATGGGGTTTGAATACCGCAACCCCACCGAAGAAGAAATGGTAAAACTTGAAGATTTGCTTGAACGGGAACTTGACCGCGGCGCTTTCGGTATGTCGTTAGGTCTTATCTATCCGCCCTCGGCTTTCAGCGAAAGAGAGGAACTTTTGCGCCTTGCAAAAGTACTGGCAAAAAAAGACAGAATTCTTGCCGTTCATATGCGAAACGAGGGGCCGAGAATATTTGAAGCGGTGGACGAAATGCTATCCATTGCCAAAGAAAGCGGAGTGCATCTTGAAATTTCCCACCTTAAACTTATGGGCAAGCCGCAATGGGGCAAATCGGCTGAACTGATAAAGAAAATCGAGAATGCAAGAAAGCAGGGTGTTAATGTTAACTGCGACCAATACCCCTTCCTTGCAAGCAGTACAAATTTAACCGCAACCCTGCCGCATTGGGCGCACGAAGGCGGCAATACCGAAATTATAAAACGCTGTCAAAATCCGACAGAAAAAATGCTTGCCGAAACCCGCACAAAAATTGAAGAACGGGGCGGCGCAGAAACAATTTTCATCGTAAACCCGAGATTACATCCCGAATATGCAGGTAAATATTTAAGCGAGGTTGCAGAAAACTATAACCTGCCGCCCGAAGAAGCGGCGGTTAAAGTCATTGCCGAAAACGAGGCATCGGCTTCGTGTTGTTATTTCTGCATAAACGAACAGGATATGTTAAATATTATGCCGAAAGATTACATCTGTGTCGGTAGTGACGGAGTTGCAACCAGTTATGAAGACAAGTATGTAAAGGTTAACCTTCACCCCCGTAATTACGGCACTTTTCCGCAATTTTTCCAAACGGTAAGGGAGCATAATTTATTACCTATCAAGACCGCCGTTTATAAATGCACGGGACTTCCCGCCTCGGTTTTGGGGCTTAAAGACAGAGGTGTTCTGAAAGTCGGAACAGCTGCGGACATAACCGTTTTTGACAAAGAAACAATTAAAAACAACTCGACATTTATGGACGCAAAACAAAAGCCCGACGGCATTGAATATGTGATAATAGAGGGAAAAATTGCGCTTGAACACAAGTGCGTAAAACTTGATAATTGCGGCAAAGTGTTGCTGCACGACTGACAAAAAGCATAAAGAATAAGAACGCACCGTAAAATCCAATTTTTTACGGTGCTTTTCTGTCGCCTTTTTTATTGACAAAATATAAAATATATGATAAAATTTAAAATCAAATAGTATGCTTTATTATTTATTTATATTATATAATCTTTAAGGGGTGCCGAAATGGGTAGCGGTAAAAAAGGACTTTTAAGAAGAATGCTTAAAAAATTTAAATTTGAGCATTGGCATTTAATATCCGCATTTATAATCGTTTACGATTTGGTTGCGGTAAACGGGGCATATTTTCTTGCGTTGTGGCTTCGCTTTGACTGTAAGTTCAACAGTATCAACGACATTTACTTTGATATGTGGCAGCGTTTTGTTCCGGTTTATTCACTCTTTTGCCTTTTGCTCTTTTTTAGTTTTCGAATGTACAACACACTTTGGCGATTTGCATCTTTTACCGAATTTTCAAAGGTGCTTATCGTTTCGGCAATTTCGTCCGTCTTCCATATTGTCGGTATTCGTGTTCTGTTTATGTTCTTTGAAACCGATATTCTTAAGCGTATGCCGATTTCGTATTATGTTTTCGGAACGATATTTCAGTTTATACTTTTAATTTTCGTGCGTTTTTCCTACCGCTTTGTGACGCTTGAGAAAAACAGGTTGACAAAGCGGAAAGACAACGAAAACACCAGCAGAATAATGCTTATCGGTGCAGGCAGTGCCGGCGAGGTTATTTTAAGCGATATAAACTCTTCCAACAAAACAAACGGCAGAATTTGCTGTATTATTGACGACAACTCCAACAAGTGGGGAAGATTTATTGATAACATACCCATTGTCGGCGGCAGAAATGATATTCTTGTTAATGTCGAAAAATACAAAATACAAAAAATATTCCTTGCAATACCAAGTGCAACCGCCGAGCAGAGAAGAGATATTTTAAACATCTGCAAAGAAACCGACTGCGAACTTAAAACCCTGCCCGGCATTTACGAGCTTGCCAACGGCGAGTTTGATACAAGCACACTTCACGATGTTAACATTGAAGACCTTTTAGGCAGAGAACCAATAAAAGCGAATATGGACGAAGTGTTTGAAATGATTTCAGGAAAGACAATTCTTGTTACGGGCGGCGGTGGCTCGATAGGCAGTGAACTTTGCCGTCAAATAGCAAACCACAGCCCCAAACAACTTATCATTTTTGATATTTATGAAAACAATGCCCACGCAATACGGCTTGAACTTGAAGACAAACATCCCGACCTTGACTTAAAGGTTTTAATCGGTTCTGTAAGGGACAGCAGACGGCTTGACCAAATATTTAAAACATTTAAACCCGAAATTGTTTATCACGCTGCGGCACATAAACACGTTCCGCTTATGGAAGACAGCCCGTGCGAGTCA
>JAZLFY010000075.1:0-3782 GCA_045616025.1 Acutalibacteraceae bacterium
GGACACTCTTTTTTGAGGACGGATTTGATATTAAAGAATTGCAACTGCTCGCAGACGGTTTACATAAAACCTACGACGGATTAAAGGCGGTTTTCTCAAAATCGGGAAACGGCTATAATTTCGTTATGTGTGAAAATGACGAAAATTTGCAGGAAACTTTAAAAAATTTCAAGGAAAAACTTAATGTCAGGGGCGGCGGCAGAAACGGACTTGTTTCGGGTTTTGTCAAAGCCGGAAAGAGCGAAATAGAAGAATTTTTCAAGGGTTAGGAGAAATTATGGAATATACCGAAATTACCGCAAAGGTGCCTACAAAAGATGTCGAAACGGCATCGGCAATAGCAAATATGACCGTGCCTTACGGTATATATGTTGAAGATTACAATAATCTTGAAGAAGATGTAATGAATATAGCGCACATTGACCTTATTGATGAAGATTTGCTTCAAAAAGACAGAAACTTTGCAATAATTCATATGTACATAAGTGAATGTGATAATCCGCTTGAAGCGGTGGCATATTTAAAAGAACGCTTTACTGCTTCTGATATTGATTACCAAATAAACACCGAAACGGTGGACGACAGTAATTGGAACGAAAATTGGAAAAAGTATTTTAAGGCATTTTCGGTTGGCGAAAAATTGGCGGTTTGTCCGTCTTGGGAAACCTATAATAATATTGATAACCGTACGGTAATAAGTCTTGACCCCGGCGCCGCTTTCGGTACCGGCTCGCACGCAACCACCTATTTATGCCTTACCGAACTTGAAAAATATGTAACACCCGACAGCGAAATTTTAGATGTCGGAACGGGAAGCGGAATTTTAAGTATTGCCGCATTACTTTTGGGCGCAAAATCTGCTGTCGGTGTGGATATTGACGAACTGTCTGTTAAAACCGCAAATCAAAATGCAATGCGTAACGGTGTTGGCGATATGGCAGAATTTAAAGTCGGCAATTTGGCGGAAAAGGTCAGCGGAAAATATGATATTATCTGTGCAAACATCGTTGCCGATGTTATACTTATGCTTTTTGATTCTGTAAAAAATTTTATGAAACCCGACACAAAATTTCTCGTTTCGGGTATAATTGACATAAGAAGCCGCGAAATTGAAGCGGCGGCAAAGCAAGCGGGATTTAAAACTTTAAACCACTTAACCCGTGAAGAGTGGCACGAATACACATTTGTTTTGGAGGACGAATAATGCTTGAATTTGAGCAACTTAAACAGCGCCTTTTGTCTAACGAGGGCGAAATATCCGACCTTAAAGACGCAGTCGGTTATAATGCGCTGAAAAGGGAAATTGAAGAACTTGAATTAAAGGCGGCGGCGCCCGGTTTCTGGGACGATGCCGATGCCTCAAAAGAGATTCTGCAAAAAACCGGAAAACTTAAAAATAAGGTCGAAGCATACGATAAAATCAGGTCTTCGTTTGACGATTTATCGGTACTTATAGATATGGGTGACGAGGAGGGCGATTTGTCCCTTGTCGAGGAAATAACTGCATCGGTTGAAGAACTTGAAAAGGAAATTGCATCACTTCGTCTGTCAACCTTGCTTACGGGCGAATATGACGGCAACAATGCAATTCTAACCTTCCGTGCAGGTGCCGGCGGTACCGAGGCAATGGACTGGACACAAATGCTTGTCCGCCTTTATACCCGTTGGGGTGAACGGCATAATTTCTCGGTTAAAATTCTTGATTTTCTTGACGGCGACGAGGCAGGACTTAAAAGCGCCACAATGCTTATAGAGGGCGAAAATGCCTACGGTTATCTTCGCAGTGAATCGGGTGTTCACCGTCTTGTAAGGGTTTCTCCCTTTAATGCGGCAGGCAAGCGCCAGACATCCTTTTCTTCTATTGAGGTTATGCCCGAAATATCCGACGATGTTGAGATAGAAATCAGGGAAGAAGATATTAAAATGGATGTTTTCCGTTCGTCAGGTGCGGGCGGTCAGCACATTAACAAGACTTCCTCCGCTGTTCGCCTTACCCATATTCCCACGGGAATTGTCGTGGCGTGTCAGAACGAAAGAAGCCAGTTCCAAAACAGGGACAGAGCAATGAAGATGTTAAAATCGAAATTGCTTGAAATAAAGGAAAGAGAACATCTTGAAAAGATAGAAGATATTAAGGGTGTTCAAAAGGATAACGCTTTCGGCTCGCAGATAAGGTCTTATGTTTTTATGCCCTATACACTTGTAAAAGACCTGCGCACCGAATTTGAAACGGGCAATGTTAACGCCGTAATGGACGGCGACTTGGATGGCTTTATAAATGCCTATTTAAAGGCATTTTCAAAGGGAGAAATAAAGTAAGGAGAAACAATATGAAAAGAATTATTTTAAGCGTGGTATCGGTGTTGCTGATAATAGGTTTGCTTGCCGCTTGCGGGGAGAGTAAAACAAATGCAATGAAAGGCATTAAATTGTCCGATTATGTAGAAGTCGGCAACATCAAAAAGGTTAAAATTGATAAAGAAAGCGAAGAATTTAAGGCGTATTTTGACGAAATCGTTTCGGCAGATGCGGCGGCAAAACAGCAGACTGAAGAACTGCACGAAGGCACCGTTCAAATGGGCGATACGGCAAATATCAATTTTGAAGGTAAACTTAACGGTGTCGCTTTTGAGGGCGGCACATCCGAAAACTACGATTTAACCATCGGTTCCGGTCAGTTTATAGACGGCTTTGAAGACGGACTTGTCGGCGTTGCGGTCGGTCAGACAGTTGACCTTAATTTGACTTTCCCAAAAGAGTATCAAAGTGCCGAACTTGCAGGTCAAGCGGTTGTCTTTACCGTTAAAGTAAACTACATAAAAAGGGTAAAAGGTTACGAACAAATATTTTCGGTACTCGGCTTTGAAAGTGCCGAAAAGTATAAAGAAAGTGTTGAAGAAAAGGTTGTGAAAATGTTGACTTTCGAGAAACTTTCCGACCTTTCAAAGTTTGAGGGTACACCCTCAAGCGATACTTTAAATGCGCTTATTATGTTTACTTATTACGACCAGAACAGTTCTTCAATGCTTGGAATGAGTTTTGAAAAATATCTTTCCAAAAACGAACTTACAATGGAAAAGTTTGCAAAAAACATAAACGAAAAACTGACAATCGAGCAAATTGTTGCCGAGCCGGTACTTGAAAATGTTTTGCACGAATTACTTTTAAGTTACAAAATTGTCGAGGATAACGAACTTAAAATCGATAATTCGCAAATGAAAGGCAAAAACGGTATAGAGCAGGCATTTTACGAGAGCAAGGCAACAGTTGAAGCGGCATACGAATATATTCAAAAACAGACAAAATAAGTTAAAAACAAGACAAAAAGCGCGGCGGAAAATATCTGCCGTGCTTTTAATTTTACAAAAATGTAAAAAAATTGTAATTTTTTTGCCTAATGCTATTGCAAAGTGGGTTGTTTTGTTGTACAATAAGACTAACTAATTATATATAATATAAATAATTTTAAGAGGAAGTGCAAAATTTATGTCAAACCGTCTTTTTCAGGGTGTTATTCATCAAATGAAGGATGCCATTGATAAAACCTTTGGTGTGCTTGACCCCGAATTTACGATTATTGCCTGTAACGAACTCGGCAGAATAGGTGAGCAGTTACCTATAATGACCTCACTTGGTGCCGAAGCCGTTTGTATGAACGGATATACCTTTAAAATAATTCCCTCGGCACAAGGTATGGAATATATCCTGTTTGTTGAAGGTGAAGATATTATTTCAAATAAGTACGCATCGGTACTTGCGGTATCTTTTTCAAACATAAAGAA
>JAZLFY010000076.1:0-1458 GCA_045616025.1 Acutalibacteraceae bacterium
GACTTCGTCTGTTACTTTCTCGCCCGTAATTGTAAGAACGGAATTTGCATTGTTAGCCATAATGTTACCGCCGCCGGTTGCCGTTGCTTTACCGCCGGTAACCTCACCGCCGGAAATTGTGACTTTACCGCCGCAGTAAATATTACCGCTGTGGCCGCCGTCTTTCGAACTGTCCGGCTTGGTTATATATTGAGCCGTACCGCCGGTTACTTTACCGCCGGTCATATTAAATTTGGCAGTTCCGCCGTCATAGTGGCAGTAAATATTACCGCCAACTTTGGAGTTACCGTTCTTAATTTCGCCGCCTGACATATTAAATGTTGCACCTTTGTTAATATATACCGAGCCGCCGCCGGTAGAACTCTTGGCACCGATAATTGTACCGCCGTACATATTAAGTACATTGCTTGTGTAAACAGCACCGCCGTTATAATTCTTACCGTCTTGAACAGTAGTATTAGATGCATCAAATATACCGCTGTAAATATTTACGGTACCTTTTCCGTTAATCAACATAATACCGCCGATATCGCCGTAGGTTGCCGTCTTGCGTTTGATAGTACCGCAATCTTGACAGTCACAAATCGAAAGTGAAGCCGTATCCGCATTACCTACAAGGAAAGTACGGTTTGCGCCTGTTACGGTATGACCGTTAAGGCAAATATTAACATCCGCACCGTTGATATTATTCTGTCCTGTGGATACATCGCATGTAAGATAATAGTTACCCGTTGTTGTGGGTAATACGGCAGGGTCACTCCACGGAGTAAAGGTAAGTTTTTCGTAACCTTCCATTTCGGTATTATCGGAAGAAACGCAAAGTTTATGACCGTGCACAATAACAAGATTGTTATTGGTATCAACACTTACCGTTTCGCCCTTGCTTATACCGTCAAAGAACTTAACATATTCGCCCTTGTTTTCAGCGATTATTGATTTATTTGAAGCAACCTTAATCATTGCACCCTCGGTAAGTTCACCGACATTAAGCATTTTATCCTTAATATAAATACTTGCAATGGGGCTTCCCGATACATCAACCTTACCGTTAAGGAAGTTTACATCGGCATAAATCGGATTAGATTCAAATACGCCGCCGCTGACTGTACCGCCTGTAAGCGCAACAGCGGAATTAACATTGTTAGCCGAAATATTGCCGCCGCCGATATTGGTTGCTTTACCGCCTGTAACCTCACCGCCGGAAATTGTGACTTTACTGCCGGAGTAAATATTACCACCGTGACCGCCGTCTTTCGAGCTGTCGGCTTTGGTTACATATTGAGCCGTACCGCCGGTCACTTTACCGCCGGTCATATTAAATTTGGCAGTTCCGCCGTCATAGTGGCAGTAAATATTACCACCGACTTTGGAGTTACCGTTCTTAATTTCGCCGCCTGACATATTAAATGTTGCACCTTTGTTAATATATACCGAGCCGCCGCCGGTAGAACTCTTGGC
>JAZLFY010000077.1:0-3855 GCA_045616025.1 Acutalibacteraceae bacterium
CCTCTAACTTTTCAAGGCGTTTGATATAATTTTCAATGTTTTCTCTGCGTGCGCCGGGGCGTGCCGCCGAAATGGCATCTGCCGCCTGAACTATGCAGGCAACAACCGTTTTGGCTTCAACCTCACCGTGGTGCGCGGCAATGGCATGAATAATGCCTTCGTTTTCACGGTATTTCTTTGCAACCTCGCAACCAAGTTGAATGTGTGAACCTTCCTGCTCGTGGTCGATCGCCTTACCGATATCGTGCAAAAGACCTGCACGCTTTGCCTGGGTTACATCGGCACCCATTTCCGCAGCAATAAGTCCGGAAAGGTGGCAAACCTCAAGCGAGTGATTAAGAACGTTTTGACCGTAACTTGTACGGAAATGCAATCTTCCGAGAAGTTTAATAAGTTCGGGGTGTAAATTGTGAACACCCGCCTCTATCATTGCACGCTCACCCTCCTGCTTGATAACCGCTTCAACCTCGGCAGTTGCCTTGTTTACGGTTTCTTCAATTCTTGCAGGATGTATTCTGCCGTCAACGATAAGTTTTTCAAGTGTTACGCGTGCGATTTCACGGCGTATCGGTTCAAAACTTGAAACGGTGATGGCTTCGGGTGTGTCGTCAATAATAAGGTCAACACCGGTAGCATTTTCAATGGCACGGATGTTTCTGCCCTCACGTCCTATAATTCTTCCCTTCATTTCGTCATTGGGAAGCGGAACAACCGATACGGTCATTTCGGAACTGTGATCGGCGGCGCAACGCTGAATTGCGTGACCGATAATTTCACGGGCAAGTTTATCCGACTCGTCACGGGTTTGCTGTTCAAATTCCATTATCTTGACTGCTTTTTCGTGGGTTAAATCACTTTGGAGCATTTCAAGAAGTTGCTGTTTTGCCTGTTCTTTTGAAAGACCGGAAATTTTTTCAAGCATTTCCATTTGTGAACGCTTAAGTTGTTCACACTCTTCCATTTTCTGTTCAATAACTTTGGTTCTTTCAGCAAGTTTTTCCTCCTTGGCTTCAAGATTATCCATCTTTTTGTCAAGCGATTCTTCCTTTTGCTGAATACGGTTTTCCTGCCGCTGAACTTCTTTTCTGCGTTCACGCAGGTCGTTTTCCGTTTCCTGACGAAGGCGGTGGATTTCCTCCTTACCTTCAATCAAGGTTTCTTTTTTACGCGTTTCGGCGCTTTTCATAGCATCGCTTAAAATTCGTTTTGCTTCAATTTCAGCAGAGCCGATGGTTTTTTCGGCAGATTTTTTTCTTGCCGCAGAACCTATGATAAAGCAAATCACACCGACACAGACGGCGGCGCCTAACGCAATTAACAAATTAATTTCGGGCATAATGTTCCCTCCTTATATAAAAAACGGTGTTTTGAAAAGCATACACTTTCAGGGGACCGCAGTTTAACCCCGAATAAATTAAAGGGTGCGGCTTCGCCAAAGCCATAATACCCTATATTATTATTCTACTTTATAATACCACTATATTTATGAGATGTCAAGCCAAAATCAACTATTAGTTGGGGATAAAAATAAAATCGGTATCCCACGCAGGAAGGCAGGGCAAATGACGGATGTAAACCTTATAATCTTTGCAAATTGACAAAACTTTAATGGGTATTTCAAAAATATCCTCGCTTCTATGGTACGCCGCTATGCGAAGTTTGGGGCGGTATCCGGTAATTGTCTGCCGTGCGCCCTCTATTGCCGCAAGCTCTGCGCCCTCTATATCCATTTTAATATATGTGCAACCGTCCTTGATAAGTGTATCAATATCGGTGCAGGGTATATCCTCCCCTTTCCCTATTGACGAGCCGCGTGAAGATTTACCCGAAAAAGCAACCCTGCCGCAAAAATCGGAAACCGCAGAATTTACCGCACAAAGATTTTTTATATCTGCCGTAGCCGCTTTGAGTTTATTAAATGTTTTTAAATCCGGCTCAACGGCAATTATTTTTTTATAGTCCTTTACCCTTTTGGTAAATTCAAAAACAGTATCGCCCCTATATGCTCCCAAATCAAAATAGGTTTCGTTATCACCTAAATTAAGCAAATTATACAGTTCGTCCTTTTCGCTTTGGCAGTCGAACAAAAGGTCAATATTCCCCGTTTGCTTGTATTCGATTATGTTCTTATAACATTTTCTTGAAAGTTCGTCGGCAAGACAGTCAAAGACGGTTTCGATTTTTTCCTTATTCTTATCTGCAAAAGCAGAGTCAAAAACCGGTCCGCCGTAAACCGGAACATCGGGCGCAAACAAAATATTTTCCGCTTTTATTCGTTTTATGTTTTCCAAAACCTGAAAAAGCGCCGTACCGAAGCAGACAAGCACCACCATATCGCCGAATTTTTCTTTGGCGGTTTTGTAATCGGTAACAGTAAAGCCCATAAAGGTTTTTTGGCGCACAAAACCGTCCGATGCAAAAACACCGGATACTTTAATTCCGTAAATATTAAGTGCCGAAATGACCTTTTCGGCACCGTCACCCATACCGTAAAGTACAATGGGTTTTTCTGTTTCTTTTAAAAATCGCCACAAATCTTTCATAAATTTATTATAAATCAAAAAATATGTTTTGGCAAGAAAAAGCCGTAAATATGCGGAAAATTTATGAACAAATTTTTAATAGTCAGAGAAAGTCAAAAAATTTTTGCGAAAATGCTTGACAATTTTTTTAAAGCGGTTATAATGTTAATAACGGCGAAGGTCAGAGAAAGATAAATTTTGACCTTTCACCATATAATAATTTTGGAGGTTTCAAAGTGGCTGAAGAAAAAAAGACTGCCGAAAGTACCGAAAAAACGGTCAAGAAAAAGGTTAAGCGAGAAAGTGCTGCCGACAAGTTAAAAAAAGAACTTGAAGAAAAAAAAGACCTGCTTATCCGTACTGCGGCGGAGTTCGACAATTACAAGAAACGGACCGAGCGTGAAAAAACCGGTGTTGCCGAATATGCAAAATGTGAAGTTATTAAAAAACTTCTCCCCATTATTGACAATATCGGCAGAGCATCTGCGGCGGATAAGGAAAGTGCCGACTATTTAAAAGGTATTGAACTTATCATTAAACAGTTCGAGGGCATTTGCGAAGACCTTTGTCTTACCGAACTTGCCGAAGTGGGCGATACATTTGACCCGAATTTTCACGAAGCGGTTATGCACATTGAGGACGAAAGCCTTAATGAAAATGTTGTTGCCGAAGTTTTACAACAGGGTTATAAATACGGCGATACGGTTATCCGTGCCGCTATGGTAAAAGTTGCAAATTAAAATTCACATTATATATTGGAGGAAAAAATCATGGGAAAAATTATTGGTATTGACCTTGGAACAACCAACTCTTGCGTAGCCGTTATGGAAGGCGGCGAAGCGGTTGTTATCGCTAATGCAGAGGGCGGAAGAACTACCCCTTCGGTTGTTGCATTTTCAAAAACAGGTGAACGCATGGTAGGTCAGGTTGCAAAGCGTCAGGCAATTACAAACCCCGACCGCACCATCAGTTCAATTAAAAGAGAAATGGGCAGCGATTACACCGTAACCGTTGACGACAAGAAATTCACACCGCAGGAAGTTTCGGCAATTATTTTGCAAAAACTTAAAGCCGATGCCGAAAGTTATCTCGGTACATCTGTTTCCGAAGCGGTTATCACCGTTCCGGCATACTTTACCGATGCACAGCGTCAGGCAACCAAAGATGCAGGCAAAATTGCAGGTCTTGAAGTTAAGAGAATTATAAACGAGCCGACCGCTGCCGCACTTGCTTACAGTATTGATAAGGAAGACGACCAAAAGGTTATGGTTTACGACTTGGGCGGCGGTACTTTCGACGTTTCCATTATTGAAATGGGCGACGGCGTTCAGGA
>JAZLFY010000078.1:0-2560 GCA_045616025.1 Acutalibacteraceae bacterium
TTGCCGCCATATCAATTTTATCAATTATCGCATCAAGATATTCGTTTAAGGGATTGAAAAATTCTATCATACCGCTTTCGGTAAGTGTTTTAACATCAGTCAAATAATCAAAAGAATAATCGGCGGTAAGTTCGGTTATAATGCTTTCAAGTTCGCCCGTTACGGTTTCGTTTGCATCCCTGCCGCCCTCGGTAAATATCTTTATTCCGTTATAAAGTGAGGGGTTATGGCTTGCGGTTACCATCATACCGTATTTTAATTTATGTACCATTGTGTAGTACATAACAAGCGGTGTCGGTGAAGATTCGTTCACAAGATAGGTTTTAATTCCGTCGCTTGCAAGCACCTGCGCTATCCATATCATTGCTTCTTTTGAAAGAAAACGGCGGTCGTACCCGATAACCACGGGTATATCCTTTACATTTTCTCTTTCAATTTTAACAGACAGTGCCTTTGCGACAAGGCGGATATTACTTTTTATAAATTCGTCACCTATAATGGCACGCCAACCGCCTGTGCCGAATTTGATTTGCTGATTAGTCATTTTTTGCTCCTTTTTTACTGTTTCCCGGGATAAAGCGGATAATCGGTTGGCTCAAAGTTATAGTGCAAAAGATAAATTGCATCGTCACTTGTAACTACGCCGTCACCGTTAATATCGCCTGCCGCGAGTTTATGCGGAAATTCGTAGGCGGTATGCTTTGAGTAAAGCGGATAATCGTTTGGCTCAAAGTTATAATGCAACAGATAAATTGCATCGTCACTTGTGACAAAGCCGTCCTCGTTAACATCGCCTAAAATTATATCGGGGGTTTCTTTATGTACCTCTTTAAAGTAAAGCGGCTCGGTTACATTTTCGGTGTACATATAAATTTCGCTGTCCGCCGTAGTTGAGCCGTCCTTTGTACCTTTGCCCCAAAGGTCGCCCGTAACGGTGGCACCGTTAAAGTAAATATCAATATCCCCCGTCATATTTCCGCTTTCAATCGCACTTGAAGAGCCACAGTAGAAATTGGTAAGTTTTGCATTTTCGAGCAGATTTACCGTAAAGTCTGCCGAAATATCGGTTTTTGATGTTGCGCCGGTATTTCCAAGGAAGAAATTACCCTTAAATTCGGTATCTTTAACCGTAATGTTTACCTTTCCCGTATTGACGGTATTATATGACAGTTGAACTGTGCCGTTTACCGTACCGCCAAGTAAATTAACATCAACATTCCCCGTATGTGTGCCCGAAACATAGTGGCTTAAATAGATGTATGACCACTCGCCCGACTTAACGGTCATATCAATTTTGCTTACCGCCATCGTACCCGAATAATCGCCGCCGACAAGCATAAAACGATATGTTCCGGTGGCTTTAATGTTTTCGCCCAAAACAAATTTATGCCCTGCGCCGCAAAGATAACGGAAGTTTGAAGTGTGGCTGTTTTTAAGGGTTATGTTTTCTATTACCGTATCGCTTGCAAAGGATATTGTGTACTTGC
The DNA here is from genome assembly GCA_045616025.1 of Acutalibacteraceae bacterium. Taxonomy (GTDB): domain Bacteria; phylum Bacillota; class Clostridia; order Oscillospirales; family Acutalibacteraceae; genus UBA737. Next base: position 1,488 of record JAZLFY010000078.1, read on the forward strand.
TTTCAAAAATTTCGTTGCCGGTTTTACCGCAAAGGGTGATTTCGTAATCGCTTGAGGGGAAAACTATTCGTTTGTTTTTATCGTCAATTATCTTAAACTGCGTACCTGTGGGACTTGTCGCCGCATCAATAACATAGTTTGAAAGCAGAACGATTTTGCCTGCCTTTTTGCCCGAACTTTTAAGTGCGGCATTAAGGTTTTCGTATGCCTTTTGAATTGATTTTACCGGCTCGGTTTCGCTGTAACCCTTGTTTTGGTCGTCACCGTCAGTTGCATCAACATAAACTGCACCGTCAAACGGATAATCTATGCCAAAGAACAGTTCCGATGCATGCTCGTTATCGGCATAGGCAAGACGGTATTTGCCGGAGCTGAGTCCCTTAACCTCGGTTGCGCCGTCGGGAACAGTCGTATAAAGTACATCGCTTTCAAGGCGGTATTTATATTTGCGGTCGGCTTTAAGACCGCTGATACTTCCGGTTTCACCTGCTGCTTTCGGCGAAGTTACGGTTATTCCCTGAGGTGCCAGTTCGGTATCTCCCGTATAAACCGTGCCGTCACTTTCCAAATCGTGTTCGTAACGGTAAATCGGGAAATATCCGTTCGCCGCCGTAACCGTGCCGCTTTGCGCAAGCGAACTGCCGTAATTAAATGTATCGGTTACATCGGGCTCGAAAAGATACATCATAAGTGTTCCCGAAACCTGATTTAAGGGGAATACATAAGCGCCGTTATCAAAGGTTACACTGTTTTCTTCGGTCAGTCCCGCCTCACTTACGGTTAAAACATCGTTTTTATTTTTTTCTTCTTTAATAAGGGTGTACTGTTTAAGTTTCATTGAAACCTGACCGTCCACCGTGTAGTAGTAAATATCGTGCTTTTTGACCGTATCAAGCACCTTTTGAACATTCGGCGCATCCTTTGGCATTACATAAGCCGTCGGTCTTGTGCGGTAACGCTCCGCTTTATCGTAATAGAAACAGTCAACCGTTTCTTTTGAAGTCTGCTCGCCTGTTGAAAAATTAAATTTGAGATTGTCAAGCGGAACCTTATTTATTTTACTGCTTCCGCTA
>JAZLFY010000079.1:0-4119 GCA_045616025.1 Acutalibacteraceae bacterium
CTTGAAAGCATGAGCGCGTTTAACCTTGCCGGTCTTTGTGAGTTTGAAGCGCTTTTTAGCGCCACTGTGTGTTTTAATCTTAGGCATTATAAGTCCTCCCTAAATATATTTATTTACCTGTTTTCGGAGCAAGGAACATTAACATATTGCGTCCTTCCATTTTAGCAGCCTTTTCAACGGTACAGTAGTCTGCACAGTAATCAGCGAAACGGGTCATTGTTTCAAGTCCGATTTCGGGATGCCCCATCTCTCTGCCGCGAAAACGAATTGATACCTTAACCTTGTTACCGCTTTCAAGAAAACGACGGGCGTGGTTTCCTTTGGTTTCAAAGTCGTGAACATCAATACCAAGTCCCAAACGAATTTCTTTAATTTCGATAACCTTTTGGTTTTTACGGGCTTCTTTTTCGCGTTTTGCCTGTTCAAAACGGTATTTGCCATAATCCATAATTTTGCAAACCGGCGGATTGGCATTAGGCGAAATTGCAACCAAATCAAGGTCTTTCGCATAAGCCGCCTCAAGTGCTTTTGAAATAGCAATTACACCGAGTTGCGAACCGTCCGAATCAATAACGCGTACTTCTTTGAACTTAATGGCTTCATTGATTGATAATTCTTTGCTGCTAATGTTTACGCACCTCCAAGAAAGGTAAAAAATTAGACGTGAACATAAAATATCCACGTCTTGAAAACAAATAAGTAATCAAATATTAACCAAACGATAATACACGTAAAGGTGAGAACGTGGATAGTTCTGCTTCATTGTCAATGGTTATTATACCACCAAAATATCAAAAGTCAAGAAATTTTTTTAATTAATTTCAAGTTCTTTAATTGAGCGCAACTGATAATTTACGCCTTTGATTTTTTCAGGATGTGAAAGAGCCGCCGCCGCTCCCCTGACAACACTGTGTGATGGGTCGTCAAGTGTATGTACTTCAGAGCCCAGATAATTTGCAATATATTCGGGAAGTCCAACAAGTTGCGAGCCGCCGCCCGTGAGATAAAAGCCGTCCCGTTTAATATCGGAAACAAGGTCAGGGTCTGCCTTTGAAAGAACAGAATTTATGGCTTTACAAATAGAATCAATGGGTTCCATAATAATTTCTCTGACTTCGTCGGAGGTGATTTCAAAGGTTTCGGGAAGTCCCGTAAAGACATTTCTTCCCTTTGCGGTAATTGCAACCTCAATTTGACGGATGTTAACCGTACCGATTTGCTTCTTTATAAATTCGGCGGTAAGCGGCCCGATTTCGATATTATATTCTTTTCTGATATACCTTATAATTTGATTGTCAAAATCAGTAGAAGAAATTTTTGCCGAATCACTTACGGCAATACCTCCCATGGATATAACGGCAATATCGGTAGTGCCTGCGCCAATATCAATAATCAGTTCACCGTGCGGCTTTTTAAAATCAATTTCAAGACCGCAGGCAATAGCAAGCGGACTTTCAATAACAGTAATGTTTCTTCCACCGGCATCCTCAACAACATTGATAAGTGAGTGATGTTGCAGTTCGGTTACACCCGGAGGCAATGTTGCCATAATTTGCGGTCTTATTACCTTATTACCGAAAACATCGTCCATATACTTTTTAAGCATCATTTGGGCAATATCATAATCGGATATTACACCGTTTTCGATAGGATTAATACATATATAACTTTCGGGTGTCCTGCCTATTGTCTGTTTTGCTTTATCACCGTAAAAAACCGGCTCATAAGATTCACTTTCAACCGTTACAACACTCGGTTGTTCAAGAACAATTTTTGAATTTGAAAAAATAACAGTTTTGGAACTTCCCAAGTCAATTCCTATTTGTGTAGCCAAGCCAAATCACCACCTTATTTTATAACAGTATATAACATTTAGTTCTCTTTTTCAATATTTTCGCTCGGTTTTTTTGAAGATAATACAGTCGCACAGTAAACCGACTCTGCATTTGAAAACAAACATACCCTTGCACACTCGTCAAGTGTAGCACCGGTTGTAAGTATATCGTCAATAATTAAAACATTTCTGCCCTTTAAATCACAAATGTTTTTATATTTACCTTTAATATTTGTAAATCTTTCTTTATAACTGCTTTCGTGTTGCTTATCGACAGATTTACAAACTCTTAAAGTTTCATAATACGGAATTTTAATTAGTTTTGACAGATGTTTTGCAATGACTTCGCATTGGTCAAATCCCCTTTGATTACCTGTTTTACGGTCGGTCGGCACATAAGTAATCGTATCAAACGGAAATTCACCGTTATATGCCGTTTTAAGTTCTTCGTAAATCTTCTTTGCAAAGAAATTACCGTAATGTTCACGCCTGCCGAATTTAAACCTGAAAATGCCCTTTCTTGAAATATCGTCATAGTAGTAAACCGAAACAATTTCTTTAATACGGTAAACAAATTTATTGCAGGTACAGTATTTCTTATCCCGTCCGCAAGATTTGCACCGTTTTGTATTATCAATTTTGTCAAGTTTACTTTCACAATATAAGCAAACATCCGTTTTATACGGGATGATTTTTCCGCAAAATATACATCTTTTCGGGAAAATCGCCGAAACAAAACCGTTTAAAATATTACAAATCATTTTCATTTTTAATCAGAAATTCTTTAAGCAAGGTGTAACGAAGCGATTTTTTATCGTTAGCAGCCATTTCTTCATATATCTTTTTATTTCCGACAATTATAAGCATCTTTTTAGCTCTTGTAACCGCCGTATAAAGCAAATTTCTGTATTTAAGTTTATATGGAACATCATAAAGCGGTAAAATAACACAGTCAAATTCGCTTCCCTGACTTTTATGAACTGTAACGGCATAGGAAAGTTCAAGTTGTTCAATATCTTCAAACATATATGTCGCCGTGCGGTCTTCAAATAATATTTTCATAATACCCGAAGAACGGTCAATTTCTTTTATAATACCTATATCACCGTTAAATATGCCGTATCCTTTATCACCCGACTCTTTTTCCCACTCAATATCGTAATTATTCTTTATCTGCATTACTTTATCGCCAAGTCGGTAAAAAACCCCTTTATATGATAACTGTGATTTATCGGTCGGCGGATTTAAACAGGACTGTAAAATGTTATTAAGATTAAGAGTTCCCGTTTCAAGTTTTCTTGACGGGCAAATAACCTGAATATTTTTAAAAACATCATAACCGTAGGCGGTTTTTAGTCTTTCTCCCGCAAGTTCAAGTACGGTATCAAGCACATCGTGAGAATTGTTTTTTTCAATATAGAAAAAGTCTTTTCCTTTATTTGAAAAATCGCTTTTTTCTCCTTTGATTATTGAGTGGGCATTTGTGACAATTAAACTTTCTCTTGCTTGTCTGAACACTTTATTAAGTGAAACGGTATTAAATAATCCACTTGAAATAATATCACTTAAAACATTACCTGCCGAAATGCTCGGCAACTGGTCAACATCGCCGACAAGTATGATTTTACAGTTGATTTTAAGCGCTCTTAATAGACTTTCAAATAAAACCGAGTCAAGCATTGATGCTTCGTCAACTATAATCACTTCACATTCAAGCGGATTTTTTTCGTTTCGTGAAAATCTTTGTTCGTCATCGCTTGTCCACTCTACTTCCAAAAGGCGGTGTATTGTTTTGGCTTCCCTGCCGGTCAGTTCGCTCATTCTTTTTGCCGCTCTGCCGGTAGGTGCCGCAAGCATAAGCGGAATTTTTCTGTTTTCAAAAAGTTGAATTATTGCATTAAGCGTAGTTGTTTTTCCCGTTCCGGGACCGCCTGTTATTACTAAAAAACCGGTATCAAATGCAGATTTAATTGCATTTCTTTGTAATTCTTCAAAATTTAACCCAATTACATTTTCAATATAATTAACTTCTTCTTCGGATACGGGAATAACATAATTTGAATTATTCTTAATGTTTATAAGCCGTGCGGCAATGTATTCTTCGGAATTATAGTATTTCGGCAAAGAAACAAATTTTTCACCGCCTATACTTGTTTCACGAAGTAAAAAGTTTGTAATTAATTTGTCGATAATTTCTTCAATTCTGTAAATATCGCTTTCAAGAAGTTTCACGGCAACCGAAATAACCTTGCTTTTAGGTAAGCAGGTATGACCGTTACTTAAGT
>JAZLFY010000080.1:0-7659 GCA_045616025.1 Acutalibacteraceae bacterium
AATAGAGTGGTCGAGTTCCGAAAACCCCTTGCACGCATTATAAACAGAAGCAAGTTCAAAAACGGGATGGCCGTGACAGAGAGTGTCCATATCAATAAGTAAAACCTCACCGTTCTGCATCATAACATTTTTAATATGATAATCACCATGCATCATATGGTTATCGTCGGGAACTGCTTTAACAAGTTCAACAAGTTTATTTGCATAGTTTTCGGGCAAATAATCTTTAAGGAATGTTGCCCATTTAACCGCAACTTCTTTCATATCCGGCATATCTTCCGGCTTAACTTCGGTTGAATGAATTTTTTTAAGCAAATCAACAAAAAGGTCGATATATTTATCAATGTTTTCGGGTTCTGCAGCAATAAGTTTTGAAAATGATTTTGCATTAAGGAGTTCGAAAACCGAACCATAACTGTCACCGACTCTAACAACATCGTAAGGAATTGCAGTAGGAATTCCAAGAACAAATGCCTTGCGTGCAAGTTCGCGTTCACGGTGAATATCGGGAAGTGCATTTGCATCGAAATAAACCTTAATAATGGTATCGCTGTCAAGACGGTATACCTTTCCGTTTGCGCCCTGACCGATTACCTCGCAACCGTCAACCGAGAATTTTCTGTATGCTTTTGATACCGGTATCATTTCGGTAAAACCGGTCATTTCAAAAATATCATAAACTTCGCTTGAAGCATTTATAATTTTAAGTGTCGGCTCACCCTTGCGAAGACGAAGAACAACACGAAGTCCGGCAGAAGAAATATATTCAAGATTTTCTGCATCAATCACAACCGAAGTGTGTTCATTTTCTGCCGCACAGGTCATAATCTCCTGCTCTGCAACCGCCGCATTTGACGAGTCAATTCTGCCGTTAAACAAAAGTGTTAACTGACCGTTTTCATTTTTTACATCTACAATACTCATTTTCTTTCTCCTTTCCCGAAGATTTTGTCAACTAATTCAACATATTCCTGATATGCCGCCGAATAAGAAAGTTCTTTTAAATAATCGGCAATGGTTCTGTAATACCATTCCTGCTTTTTTTTATCTTTTTGGTGAAAATCGTTAAAAACATCATCACCGCGTTTAAGATAACTGCGATATATTGCCCTTGTATTTGAAAGTTTATCCGAAAGCCAAAGAACTTTTTTTCTCATATCTTTGCTTTCTTTTAAAACTTTTAAGGACTCTTTTTTTCTTATCATCCATGTTTCTTCTGGTGGTAGTTCTTCAAGTTTATCTTCTGTTTCACTAAAAACAAGATTAGCAACAGTATCGCCGAAATTATCACGAATTTCTTTGAAGGTTGTATCGGTATCCTCAACCGTATCATGCAAAAGTCCGGCAATGATAACATTTTCGTCATTCATAATTCCCGCAACTATTGCACCCACTTCAAGCGGATGAAGTATGTACGGAATTAACTCACTTTTTCTGAACTGTCCTTCGTGTTTTTTTGCCGCAAAGGCAATTGCTTTGTTTAATCTTTCGCTCATTTTACCTAACCCTTACAAAATGTATTAATTCTTTGAATTTAAGTGAACATCAAGTTGTTCAAACGGAATAAATATTTCCTTTTCTTTCAAGCCGTCATAGAGTCTGCCGTGAACAATATACTTAACATCGGCACGGTTTTTCGGCTCACAGTACACCCTGACAACATATTCCAAAGACGATTTATCAAAATTCAAAATGCCTTTAACTTCGCATTTCTTGATTTTTTTGTCTTTTGCAAGTTCACCGCAAATTTCGGATAATGCGGAATTAACCTTGTTCGAGTCTTCCTCATAAGAAATCGGAACACGAAAATCAATTCGTTGTTCAAATCTTTTTATTTCCGAAATATTTCTGTTACATACCGTATAAACCGAATGGTCTGCACAATCTTCAAGTTTGGTGGTTTTAAGATTAAAATCTACTATGGTATATTCTTTCTCCTTGTATTCCACGACATCGCCCAAAGAATAAAACTTATCAAAAATAATATGTACACCCATAATAACATCTTTTAGATAATCTTGCAATGCAAGACCGACAACCGCACCGACAATTCCAAGCCCTGCAACGATTGAAGTGATGTTAACACCGTTTATTTGCAGTACAATTAAAATAGTGCCGAATATAATCAAAAAGCGAATTATACTGAAAAAGGTATGTATAACATTATTTTTAAATGTACCGAGTTCGCTTTTTGCTCTTTTTTTCTTCGTAAAATGCGTAAGTAAAAACAAAGCGGCGAAAGCAATTATTATAATTAAATAAGTTCCAATTGCTTCTTTTGAAACAAGCCAATCAAAAAGGTTATCCATAGTATCTCCTTTCAAAAAACTATCAAAAGAAATCTATATGCTTTCGATTGATTTATCAAGTGTTATGTAACCGAAATCGTCGGGAGTATGAAAATCGGGATTTTCAGTATTTACAGGTGCCCAGGTAAGATAATGTTCGTTACCATCTTTTTCACAGCATTTATAGAAATTACCCTTAAATGTATATCCGGGTTTAAAATCAATTTTTCCGTAAACCGAGAAGATTAATTCGTTTGGAATGAATGCCATAACATCCCAAATTTCATCCTTAACCGTAACGGTTACATCGCACGATTTATAAAAATCGGTAAGTTCATCACGGCCTATTCTTGATTTCCCGACACCGGCAAGTATTGCACCGCCGGCGGAAAATTCAAAATTCATATATTTATCCGATTTTTCGGGCGCAAAATTCGCAAAAAATTCAAGACAACTGTCTTTATATGCAGGGTCGCCCTTTCCGTGGTAATCGCAAACCGGATTCGGTTCGTTTGAATAAAGGTTAATTAAAAAACCAAAATTTTCAACATAGGTCATTTGAAAATATGTTTTATATGCATTACCCTTTTCCCAAACATCATTTTCAATAACACCGATATCAGTTCCTATGAAGGAAAACGGCGCATGAAAATCCGCTCTGTAATTCATAATATCTCCTCGATTTATTCTGCTTTTTCCATAATACTTCTGAAATCTTCACCGGAAATCTTTTCGTTTTCAAAAAGAATTTTTGCAACCTCGTGAAGTTTCGGCATTGCTTTTTCAAGAATTGAAAGCGATTTTTTGTACTGTGACATTACAACTTCTTCAATTTCTTCATCAATAGCCGCCGCAGTTTTTTCGGAATAGTTCGGAGTTGAAGAAAAATCGCGGCCTAAAAATACTTCATTATTATCATGACCGTAAGTCACAAGTCCCAAACGGTCGCTCATACCGAATTTGGTAACCATTTTTCTTGCAAGTTCGGTAGCACGCTCAATATCATTTGAAGCACCTGTGCAAACATCGTCCTGCGTAAGTTGTTCTGCCGCACGACCACCCAAAAGCGAACAAATCTGTTCAAGCATTTGATTTCTTGAGGTGTGACCTTTTTCTTCGGTAGGAAGATACATTGTATATCCTGCCGCCATACCGCGTTGAATAATGGAAATTTGATGAACGGGGTCTTGTGTCGGTAAGAAATATGAAACAATTGCGTGTCCTGCTTCGTGGTATGATGTTACAAGTTTATCCTTATCCCTTACAACATGAGATTTCTTTTCGGTACCCATAACAACCTTAATGGTTGCTTCTTCAACCTCTTCTTGTGTAATTGCCTTTTTACCGTGGCGAACTGCCAAAAGCGCAGATTCGTTAAGCAGGTTTTCAAGGTCTGCACCCGTAAAGCCCGAGGTTGATTTTGCAATGGTTTTCAAATTAACATCAGGGCCGAGCGGCTTACCGCGTGAGTGGACTTTAAGAATTTCTTCCCTGCCCTTTACATCGGGATAATTAACGGTTATCTGTCTGTCAAATCTGCCCGGACGCAAAAGTGCTTTATCAAGAATATCGGGGCGGTTGGTTGCCGCCATAACGATAACACCTTCATTTGCACCGAAACCGTCCATTTCAACAAGCAACTGGTTAAGTGTTTGTTCTCTTTCATCGTGACCGCCGCCGAGACCTGCGCCGCGCTGACGGCCTACTGCATCAATTTCGTCAATAAATACTATTGCAGGAGCATTTTTCTTGGCTTCACCAAATAAATCTCTTACTCTGGAAGCCCCGACACCGACAAACATTTCAACAAAGTCGGAACCTGAAATTGAAAAGAACGGAACACCCGCTTCCCCTGCAACCGCACGGGCAAGTAAAGTTTTACCCGTTCCGGGAGGGCCGACAAGCAGTACGCCTTTCGGAATTCTTGCGCCGAGTTCGCCGAACTTTTTGGGGTTCTTAAGGAATTCGACAATTTCGGTCATTTCTTCCTTTTCTTCGTCCGCACCGGCAACATCGGCAAAGGTAGTTTTCTTACCGCTATCGGTTTTCTTGACCTTTGCTTTGCCGAATCCCATGGTCTTGTCGCCGCCCATGGTAGTGTTCATCCTCCGCATAATGAATATCCAGAAGACAACCATAAGGACAACCAAAATTATGGTCGGAAGCATATTTACAAGCCACGATGCCTGACCGCCGCTTTTATAATCGTATTTGATTATTTTATCGGTTCCTGCATTTTTTTCATTTATTTCGGAAATTGCTTCTCTTACATCGGAATAAAAGATTGATGCATCGGCAACCGTATAATGATAGGTTTTATTATCGGCGCGTTTAACATAGGTTAAATCACCGCTGTACAGATTAAGTTCAAACTCGGAAATCTTGTTTGACTTAACCTCTTCAACTATTTCATAATACTTTGTTTCTGATGTTGTTTTTGAAACCTTGTTTACAACTACGAATGCCAAAATAAGCACAACCGGAATTCCAAGATACAAAAGCACATTCTTTACATTTTTATTCAAAAGATTTTCTCCTTTCGTTTACGGTGATTATTTCTCGTAAACTTCGCGTTTTAAAATTCCCACATAGGGTAAATTCCTGTATTTTTCGTTGTAGTCAAGGCCGTAGCCGATAACAAATTCGTCCGGTATAACCTTTCCTACATAATCAGCGGTAATATCACCGATACGGTTTTCAGGTTTATCAAGTAATGCACAAAGTTTTATGCTTGCCGCATTTCTATCCATCAAAAGATTGCGAAGATATGCAAGTGTAATACCCGAATCCAATATATCCTCAACTAAAAGTATGTCCTTACCGTCGGGGTTTATATCCAAATCCTTCTTAAATTTAACAACACCGGTTGTTTTTGCGCCGCTGTATGACGAAACCGCCATAAAATCAATCACACAATCACATGTGATTTCACGAAGCAAGTCGGACATAAACACAACCGCACCTTTAAGAACACTGACAAGCAGTAAATTCTTTCCTTTGTAATCTTTGGAAATTTGTTTTCCGAGTCTTTTGCAGATTTCGTGAAGTTCGTCACTTGAAACAAGAACTTCTTTCACATCATTATTAAGTTCCATATTGTCCCCCTAAAGATTTTGCTTTACGGTATTTACCGTATAAATGTTTTTTGTTTCGTCATTTACGGCGCAACGGTCAGCCACACCGATTTTATATATCCAAACAGGTCCCTCATCATCGGCAATAACCGGTAAATTCTGTCGTTCGCAGGCAGGAATTTTATATTCGTTATAAAGTTTTTTGAAACTTTTTGTGCCCACCTTATTTGCAAGACGCATTTTATCGCCGGGATTTCGTGTCCTAATTGTCAAATTGCCTACTATTTTATCACAATCAAATGCATTTTTTAATAACAAATTGTTAACTTTTTTAATATTTCCGAAAAAAACATTTTTTTGCTTTTTAACTTCAACCGAAAATGAGACGTTTTCATTTCCCGTTATATTAAGCATTTTTTTGTTGCTTTCAACCGTTTTTCCGCCCGAAACGGTTAATTTGCCGCCGTCGACACAAATATCATACAGAGCATTTAAACGCTCACTATCGGGTGTGGTGTTACACTTTTCTTTATAAAAGATTTTAAGTGCTTCCAAAACAACTGCTTTTTCGGTATTCTTAACAGTTAAAAGATTCAAAGTCCCGTCTTTAATATTATCTTTTAAAAATTCTTTTGCCGAACTTTTTAAAAATGCATCATAAATTCCCATTATCTTTGAAGTATTGATTACGGCTTTTTCAACCGAGGGGTTAATACTTTTTAAAACGGGTACAACTTTATGACGAATCATATTTCTTGTATAATCATCGCTTAAATTTGTACTGTCGGTGACAAAAGGCAACGAATTACTTTTGCAATATTCTTCAATATCCGCCCTTGTACAGTATATAAGCGGACGGATATATTTACCGCGTTTTGCGGGAATACCGCCAAGTCCCGTAGTACCTGCGCCTCTTGTAAGGTTAAAGATAACCGTTTCAAGATTATCGCTTGCCGTATGGGCAAGTGCGATAACGTCGCTTTCACAGTCATTTAAAAACTTATAGCGAAGTTTTCTTGCCGCAAGTTCGGTACTTATTTTATTTTCTTCGGCGAAGCGCAAAACATCGCCGTTTCCGACTATTATTTTAATGCCTGCCGCTTTGCAAAATTCTTCACAAAACTTTTGGTCACGGTCGGCTTCTTCGCCGCGTATTTTATGATTAAAATGCGCCGCAGATAAAGTGAAACCGAAAGTGTCTTTCAAAAGAAACAAAACACTTAAAAGTGTAACCGAGTCGGCACCGCCCGAAAAGGCAACCGTTACCGATTTAACACATTCAAACATTTTGTATTCCTTGACGGCATTTAAAACCTTATCCATCATACTGTCTTGTTTCATCAACGGATGTATACCTCGTTCTCTTTTCATCCCAGTGAAGTTTTATGGTTTTAACCTCGCCGTGACGGTTCTTGGCAATTATACACTCTGCAAGTGACGGATCTGCGCCGTCCTCGCCGTTATCCTTTTCACCGTCGTAATACTTTTCTCTGTATAAGAACATTACAATATCCGCATCCTGTTCAATAGAACCGGAATCACGCAAATCGGCAAGTGCCGGACGGTGAGATTTGCCCTTTGTTTCGGTTGCACGGGACAACTGTGAACAAACGATTATCGGAACGGAAAGTTCTTTTGCCATAATCTTTAAACTTCTTGTAATCTCCGAAACTTCCAAAACACGGTTATCAATAGGGCGTGCTGAATGCATAAGACCTAAATAGTCAACAACAACCAAATCAACATGACCGAGCCGACGAAGTTTTGCTTTCATTTGCGGAACGGTTATATCGGATGTTTCGTCAATATAAAATTCCGATGCGGATAGTTTTTCACTTGCATTGGTAATTTCAACCCAATCGGATGTACTGAGTTCACCTGAGCGCATTTTTTTACTGTCAACACCTGAAACGGCGGAAAGTATTCTCTGCGCCAACTGGTCACGCGTCATTTCAAGTGAGAAGAAACAAACCCGTTTCTTTTTGCCCTCGCTTAATGCAACATTTGTTGCAATATTAAGAGCAAAGGATGTTTTACCCATACCGGGGCGCGCACCCAAAATAATCAAATCCGATTTATTAAGACCTACCGTGACATTATCAAGTGCAGTAATACCTGACGGTATTCCGATATAGTCGGCTCTTGTATCGGGATTTGAAAGTTTTGAAAGGCGGTCATAAGTTTCGTTTTGTATTACACTTTTAAGTGATACAAGTCCCGAAACTTCTCTACCCGAGCGAATATCGTATATTCTCTGCTCGGCATCATTAATTAGCGCTTCGCTTTCAAGTCCGCTT
>JAZLFY010000081.1:0-3363 GCA_045616025.1 Acutalibacteraceae bacterium
CGCCTCTTCAAGTGCCAAAACGATTTTTTCAACCGTCTTTTCGTCATCAAAATACCCTTTCGCATACTCCCTTACTGCAGTAAGCGGAAGCGAAATAAGGTTTACATCTGCCCTGATTTTAATTTCAACTGCATACATATTATATTCCTCTTTGATATTTACCCCTCAACAAAATTCATAACATCCTTAAACATTTCGTCTTTGCAGGTGTCATTATGAATTTCGTGACGGCAATTTTCGTAAAGTTTCATTGCTACCTGTTCTTGTCCGGCGGCGCAAAGTTTTGCATAAACCTGCTTAACGCCTTTGCCCTTGTTTCCTACGGGGTCTTTATCGCCCGAAACAAGCAAAACAGGTAATTCTTTCGGCAAATTCCAAAACCACTCTTTGCGGTTTGAAAGTTTGTTAAGCATTATAAGGTCGTACATTGCGCTTACCGTAAAGCGGAACTGACAAAGTTCGTCATTTGCGTGGTCGTCAACAATCTCGTGGTCTTTTGTGAGCCAGTCGTAACGGCTGTACCCCTCAAAGCCCTTATTGAAACTACCGAAAGCAAGACTTTCAACAAGCGGCGAAAAGGTCTTTTCGCCCTTTCTTTTTCTTATAATGTCTGTTAGTTTAAGCCCTATACCCGAAGCCGGATTAGGTCCACCCGTACCGCAGATTATAAGTTTATCAAAATCGCCTTTAAATTCTTCGGCGGCAAGACGGACAATAAACGAGCCCATACTGTGACCGAAAAGAATATAGGGCAAATCTTTATACTGCTCTTTAAGGCGTTTGCAGAAAACATCAACATCACGAACTAAAAGTTTATATCCGTCCTCGCTTGCAAAAAAGCCGAGTTCACTTTTATCGTTGACCGTTTTGCCGTGACCTAAATGGTCATAACCTGCCGTAATATAACCCTTTTCGCATATTTTCTGCATAAATGAATCATATCTTCCGATATGTTCGCACATACCGTGAACGACATGGAAAAGACCCTTAATTTCACCCTGCGGGATATAAATTACCCCTTTAAGTGTGTGAACACCGTCACTTGACGGTACCGAGATTTGCTTTTTCTCTATACCCATAATCATTTACCTGCCCTCGCCGCATTAACGGCATTTTTCCAACCGTTTTTAAGGTTATCTCTTTTTTCGCCGTCTATTGACGGACAAAAAGTTTTTGCATTTGTATCCTTTGGCAGTTCGTTTCTGTCTTTAAATAAACCGCTGGTAAGCCCTGCAAGATAAGCCGCACCCATTGCCGTTGCCTCGGCATTTGAGGCGCATATAACATTAAGGTCGGAAATATCCGCCTGAAACTGCATAAGGAAAGAATTTCTTGCCGCGCCGCCGTCGGCTTTTACCGAAAGCGGTTTGTATTTTAAATCTGCTGACATAGCGCCGATAAGGTCGTCGGTCTGATATGCAATAGATTCAACTGCGGCACGGACAAAATGATTACGGTTTGCCCCTCGGGTCAGTCCCGTAACGGTGCCGCGCGCATACATATCCCAGTAGGGCGCACCCAGTCCCGAAAAGGCAGGTACAATGTAAACCCCTGCCGTGTCGTCAACCGATAAGGAAATCTGTTCGGTTTCTGCCGCAGAATCTATCATTTTAAGTTCGTCACGAAGCCACTGTATTACCGCACCGCCTATAAACACACTGCCTTCAAGCGCATATTGCGGTTTTTCGTTATCAAGCGTGGCGGCAAGTGTACAAAGCAGACCGTTTTCACTTTTAATCATTTCTTCGCCCGTGTTCATAAGCAGGAAGCAACCCGTGCCGTAGGTGTTTTTAATGTCACCTTTATTATAGCAACCCTGACCGAAAAGGGCGGACTGTTGGTCGCCTGCTATGGCGCAAACGGGAACTTCCTTTCCCATAAGGGTAATGTTTCCGAAATTGTGACCGCTGCAAAAAACCTTGGGCATCATACTTTCGGGTATGCCGAAAAGGTCAAGCAATTTTTTATCAAAGGTAAGTTTATTTATATCAAAAAGCATAGTCCGTGCGGCGTTTGTGTAGTCGGTTGCGTGAATTTTACCACCCGACAGTTTCCACAAAAGCCAGGTGTCTACTGTGCCGAAAAGCAGTTTTCCGCTTTCGGCTTTTTCTTTTGCGCCCCCAACATTATCAAGTATCCATTTAATCTTGGTTGCGCTGAAATATGCATCAATTTTAAGTCCCGTAACACGGCTTATGTATTCGTCATAACCTGCACTTTTAAGTTCTTCGCAGTAATCGGCGGTGCGGCGGCATTGCCACACAATAGCATTATAAACGGGTTTGCCCGTTTCCTTGTCCCAAACAACGGTGGTTTCCCTTTGGTTTGTAATACCCACTGCCGCAATTTCGTCCACATCAATTTTAGCTTTGATTATGGCTTCTTTAACCGCCGAATACTGGGCATCAAGTATTTCTTCGGGGTCGTGCTCAACATAAGACGGAACGGGGTAAATCTGTGTAAATTCATTTTGCGCAACCGAGAGTACGGCACCGTTTTTATCGGTGATAATAGCACGCGCGCTGGTCGTTCCCTCGTCAAGTGTTAAAAGATATTTTTTCATAATCTTCACCTACCAAAAAGTGCCTGATTTTTTATTCTTTAATAATACGGGGTACACGGGGGGATATGTTGCAGATGATTTCGTAATTTATCGTATTTGCCAAAACACCCAAATCGGTAACCGACAAATCTTTGCCGAAAAGTATAACCTCGTCACCCATTTTTGCATCAATTCCGGTTACATCAACTAACATTTGGTCCATACAAATTCTGCCTATAATCGGTGCCGCTTTGCCGCCTATAAGCACGTTTGCTTTGCCCGATAGCGCACGGGGATAACCGTCGGCATAACCTGCCGTAACGGTGGCGATTTTCATATCTTTTTCTGCCTTAAAAGTTCTGCCGTAACTTACCGTGTCGCCCTTATTCACTGTCTTGACCATAGATACAACACTTTTAAGTGTCATTACGGGGATAAGCCCCTCAAAACTGTCAAAATCTTTATCGGGGGAAAGCCCGTAAAGAATAATACCGGGGCGGCAATAGGTCTTGTGTTTATCGCCGTCTTTTAAAAATGCGGCAGAGTTGCAACAATGCACGAATTTAGGAACTTTGCCGCACTCATTAAAAACATTAACCGCCTTTTCAAAACGGGAATACTGCTCGTTTGTAAAGCCGTCCTCACTGTCCTTTGAACGGTCGGCAACGGCAAAATGGGTAAAAACACCTTCAAAAATAAAGCCGTCCATTTTTGCCGCCGCAACGGCTTCGTCAATTCCCGTCAAACTTTCATTTCGGCAATTAAACCCAAGTCGGCTCATACCGGTATCAAGTTTTATATGTACTTTTACCGAAACATTA
>JAZLFY010000082.1:0-1573 GCA_045616025.1 Acutalibacteraceae bacterium
CTCCGACTTCGCGGAAAACCGTGTTAGTATTTTTGGGGGTGCAAAAATGAATTACCGTTTTTCAAGTGCCGATGCATATTTTATAGAAAGATACGGCATTAAAAAAGCAACCGAAAAAATATATAATTTTTGCGAAAAGTACAAAAACATACCTCCGATTTTCGATACACATCAATTAGCAGATTTTCTGCTTATTACCCATAAATCAATGTTTTCGGTTATAAGGAATACACAAAAACATTATGTACCGGTATCGGTCCCCAAAAAGAACGGCAAAACAAGACAACTTACCGTCCCCGATAAAAAACTTAAATCGGCGCAAAAGATTATTCTTAAAGAAATATTAAATCATATACCCGTTTCAAAGTATGCCACGGCATATAAAAGAGGCGCAACACTTTTTGACAATGCCAAACCGCATACGGGCAAAAAATATCTGCTTAAAATTGACCTTAAAGATTTTTTCGGCAGTATTTCTTTTGAGTCGGTTTATAACTGTGTTTTCTATAAATTCTATAATAAACAGATTTCCACACTGCTTACAACCCTTTGCTGTTATAATGAATATCTGCCGCAGGGCGCACCTACTTCCCCTGCAATTTCAAATATTGTAATGCGCCATTTTGACGACCTTTTCGGCGGCTGGTGCGAAAGAAACGGTTTTTCTTATACCCGTTACTGTGACGATATAACCGTTTCGGGCAACAGTTCGCTTTATATTGCCTACCAAAAGGCAAAGGGAATTCTTGAAAATATGGGCTTTGAACTAAATGAAGACAAAACACATTTTGTTTCAAACGGCGCAAGGCAGAGTGTAACCGGACTTACCGTAAACCAAAAGATTTCGGTATCCCGTGAATACAAACGAAAACTCCGTCAGGATATTTATTATTATTTTAAATTCGGCAAAATACCGGTTAACGGTTATTACGAACTTTTGGGTAAAGTCAATTTTGTTTTGCAAACCGAACCCGATAACGAAGAATTTTCAGACGCATTTGAAAAATTAAAAGACAAATATTAAACCAAAACACCGCCGTTCCTAAGGTTTTCTTGGGAACGGCGGTGTTCTTTCTTTTTTATAAATAGAATTCTTTTAAATCGTCAAGCCGTAAAAGGCAGGGGTCGTTACCGTATGGTACACCAACATCAACATCTATCCAAGTGTCGGTTTTAAGAATTTTACCTTTCATATTTTTATCGTAACTCATAGTCGGTGTATGACCGAAAACGGTAATTATATCGTCATAGTATCTATCGGTAATTTCGGGCCACGCCCATAAAAAATCGTGTGGCTTATATTCCGACAGTTTTTTATTTTTATCGAAGTTATCAAGCCCCGAATGACAAAGTAGAAAGACTCTCTCCCCTACCCTCACCGTTTCATAAAGCGGTGCTTCACGCAAATACTCTATAATATATTCTACAGTTTCCGGCGAAGAATTTTTTAAATCTTTCAGTGCTTTTAAAGTGACATTTCCGCCGTTATAAATGTAATTTGTAAGGCAGTCGAGTTGTTCCTTTGTAAGATTTGCAAGGCTTGTATCGGTAATCTTTTCAAAAACAAAATCAC
>JAZLFY010000083.1:0-1827 GCA_045616025.1 Acutalibacteraceae bacterium
ACGGATGCCGCACCCTACAATATACCAATATATATTGACATATTTTGTAGGGAACGGGCTTGTCTCGTTCCGTGTTAGTTTCACAACATAAATTAATATAAGTTTGTAGGGGTTGTCGTCCTCGGCAACCCGTTTTTTATATTACGCCGTAGGCACATTAACATCCGCAAAGCGGATATTTCACTCGCCGTTAGGCGAATTTCACTGCCGTAAGGCAATTTCACTTGACCGTAAGGTCAAATTTCACTTAAAATTCCGCAAGGAATTTTAATATGCTTTCGCCTCTTTATGGTATTCATAAAGCGCCGCCATTGCGTTTTGTGAATTTTCGCTTATACCGTCTTTTGAAAGTACCGCATTAACATAGGAGAGTACCGATGCGGTAATTATCTCACCGTCTGCATTTACCGTAATATCTTTGTCAAGCTCGGTTATTTCAATATCGTAAACGGTTATCTTATATTCGTTTGTACCGCTCTTGGTTACAGAATAGTCTTTGCCGTCAACTGTCAACTTATCTGTTAAATCGTAACCTTTCTTGACTTTAATATAAAAGTTCATTGCGATTTTATCGTCAAGATAAAGTGTTCTTTCTATCTTTTCGATGTTCTCGTTTTCACCAGATACGGTTAAGGCATAATCTTTTACTGCATCTTTTGCCGCTGTTACATTTATATCCGCTTCAGGATAAAGTGTCATTTCGGCATAACCGCCTTTTCCGATTACTACATCCTTATGCTGTTGCTGTAAGTACTGCTGTGCATAGTAACCGAAATTAGATACCTTTTTAACAAGTGCTTTATCCTTTTCGGTAAAGTCGCCCGAAAGAACACTCTGGACATAATTATCTACAGACATCTGTTTTGTATAAGTTACGCCGTCAAGTGTAAATTCCGCCTTAACTACAGTTGCCATTTCAAGTGAGTTAACGGGGCAACGGAAGAAATATCCGTTTTCGTTTTTATCTACCGAACCGGCAACAGTTCTTTTCCCTATCTTAAATACTATTTTACCTGACTGCGCCTGCGCGTCTGTAAGATACATATAGAAATTAATGGATATATCACTTGAAAGGGTTAGCGATGTTCCTGCATAATACATATCCGCGGTTTTATAGATATATATCTTTCCGTCAGAATATTTAAGTGTATTCTCTGCATCGCATACAATTTGACCGCTTGTTACATAATCTGCATCACTGTCAGCAAATTCGCCGAATTTTTGCGGTAGAGCCGCAACTTTTACAGTGGCTTCGCCACCAAGGTCTGTAAAGTTTACTATTCCGTCTGTATCCCGGACAACCGCAGCGCCGTTTGTAAATTTCGGGTTGCCCGAAATGCTAACGGTACCTTTATAGGCATAAATATTACCGTTAGTGATTACTCCGCCGTCTACATTAACAGTGGCTTTACTGTAAATATTTTCGGAGTGTGTATCATTTTCCGATGTAATAAGTCCGCCATAAATATTAAGTTTTCCCGAATTTACATATACTACATCGCCTTGAGCGGCCACACCGCCTTTAACGGTGCCGTTATAAAGATTGATTGTACCGCTTGAATAAGCAACGCCGCCCATACTCTTTTCTTGATTGGTAAGAGTTCTTCCGGTAGCATCAATTGTTCCGCCGTAGACATTAATAATACCTTTTTTGCTTGTCATAAACAATCCGCCACGGTCGGCGTAGTTACCGTTTGATTTTATAGTTCCGCCGCCTGCACAGTCACATATCGAAAGTGAGCCGTTCGCTTCGGCGGTATCGGCATCATAACCTACAATCGCAACGCGGTTTTTCGCCGTTACGGTATACCCGTTAAGGCAGAGATA
>JAZLFY010000084.1:0-10244 GCA_045616025.1 Acutalibacteraceae bacterium
TTTACTGCTTCTGTATTGAACGGTTATTTTGGTGCTTTTCGGTAGTCTTTTACCCGATAGTGTTTTGGCGGAAACCGTAAAGTTTAAACCGTTTGTTGTTTCGGCATCCGAAAGAGCAACAAATTGTTCGCTGAACTGTTCATCCGAAAACTTCTCTATATTATCAATTTTTGAATAAGTAAAAGTTGTCAACAAAAGTGTTGCCGCAACCAAAAGCAGTGACACAAAGACATCAATTCTTTTGTAAAATATCAAAATAACTAAAGATAATGAAATCACAAAAATAATTGACGGAATTATAGCATTTCTATAATAAAAAGACAAAACGGAAAAACCTGCGGCAAGAACAGCCGCAAAAAGCATAGGTCTTTTAATAAGCGAAAAATCTTTTATTTTTGCCATTGTTTTAAATCTTTCAATTCATTAAAAAGTTTTACAAAACTGTCGTATCTTGTCCTTTGAACAAAGCCGCCGTCTACTGCTTCGATTAAAGTACAACCGGGCTCGCAAGTGTGCGTGCAGGAATTAAACCTGCATCCCGTCAGATAATCTTTAAAATCGAGGAAACAGTCAGGCAAACTTTCTTTAAATTCTATACTGTTTTCACTTTGAAGTGAAGCAAAACCCGGTGTATCGACAACAAAGCCATTTTGAACGGAAAACAGTTCCGTATGACGGGTTGTGTGTTTTCCCCTGCCGAGTTTTTCGCTGACCTCCCCTGTTTTTAGGGAAAGTTCGGGGAAAAGCGAATTAATTATGCTTGATTTTCCGACACCTGAATTACCCGCAAAAGCACAAATGTTATCTTTTATTTCAGAAAAAAGATTATCAATTCCGATTTTCTCTTTTGCGGAAACAACATAGCATTTAATATTTGAAGATTTATAAATATTCAAATATTCGTCAAAATCGCCTATATCGCATTTATTAAAGACAACTATCGGCTCAATACCATTAAAACATGCCATTGCCGAAAGACGATCTATCATAAACAAATCGGGCGACGGTGTTTTATATGACGAAACAATAAAAAGTTTATCTATGTTTGCAACGGCAGGACGCGAAAGCATATTCTTGCGTTCACAAACACTATCGATAACACCTTTACGGTTTTGTTCGTCAATTACCGATATTTCACATTTATCACCGACAAGAGGGGAAATTCCCGCATTGCGGAAATTCCCCCTTGCCTTACATTCAAATATATTATCAAGGCAAGAAACATAATAAAAACCTGAAATTGCCTTTACTATTACTCCCTTAATCATCGGTTAGGTAAAGACACTTCCTTTGTGGAAGGTGTAATATTTTTAGATGTAAGGGTTGTATTTTCAAATCTTATCTGAATATCGGCACTTGACTTTTTAAGTTTAAAGTCAAAATGCGTCTTATTTTCGGAAAGAGAACTTAAATCAACATTTTTGCCTGCAAGTTCTTCGCCGCCGCTGTAAACCGAAAGCCGTCCGGTTGTCTTTTCGTCAACCTTTACGGGAATGTTGGTGACATCAAATTCGTAAACATAATATCCCGAACTTACACTAATGGTAACTTTAGTGCCTTCGGCGACCTTCTGTGACGATGATGATGGTGTTTGAGTAATAACATAACCCTCTTCAAAATACTTTTCTCCGGCAGCCAAATCACGGTTTTGAATAATTGCGGTAAGTCCTGCTTTTTCGATTAATGCTTTTGCTTCTGCAGTTTTAAGTCCTTCAACCTTTGGAACATCAACCATTTTGGTTTCTTTACCAAGACTTATATATACCTTAACTTCGGAATTTTCGGGTACTACAGTAGTTTTAACCGGATCGGTTTTTACAACAAGTCCCTTTTCAACCTCGTCATCGGCAATGCCCTCAACAACTGCGGTAAGCCCTTTCGCTTTAAGTTCCGAAACAGCATAAGATTCACTTTTACCGTAAACATCGGGTACTTTAACGGTAGCTTCACCCATACTTACATAAAGGGTTATTTTAGCGCCTGCTTTAATCTTTTTACCTTTCGGTTGCGACTGTTCGCAGATTACACCTTTATCGTAATCTTTGCTTGATTTAAAATCGTATGAAAGGTCAAATTTTTCGTATTCTTTGTTTGCTTTAACATCTTCCTGTTTCTGTCCTACAAAGTTCGGGCAGGATATTTCCTCCCCTGTGCCTGAAAACAGTTTCGGAATAAAAATAACACCCAAAACAATTATCGCAATAACAAGTGCAGAAGCAATACCCGCAAGTATGGGAATCATATTATTTTTATCCTTTTGATGCGGCTCGACCTTTTCGTCTTCTTCTATTGGTTTTTGTTTCGGTTCAACATATTTTGTCGGCTCATTATCAACAAAATAGTTCATTTCAAAGGTAATGGCAGGATCTTTTTTGAACGCTTCCAAATCGCAAAGCATCTCTGCGGCAGACTGATAACGCCTTTCGGGGTTTTTCTGCATCGCCTTCATTGTTATCTGTTCAAGTCCAAGCGGAACGGAACTGTTAATTTCAGTTGGCAATTTCGGGTCGCGTTGAAGTTGCATAATTGCAACAGATACGGCACTGTCGGCTTCAAACGGCAACTGACCTGTTAACATTTCATAAAGCATAACACCGACAGAATACAAATCAGCCTTTTCGTCGGTCTTTTCGCCTCTTGCCTGTTCGGGGCTTATGTAGTGAACAGAGCCGATTGCTTTATCGGTAATTGTGCGTTGTTCGTTTCTTGCGAAACGGGCAATACCAAAATCAGTAACCTTAATTGTGCCGTCGGGCAAAACCATAATGTTTTGCGGCTTAACATCACGGTGTACAATGCCTTTATCGTGGGCGTGTTGTAATGCCTTTAAAATCTGTATTGTGAAATATACGGTGTCTTTCCAACGAAGACTTCCCTGCCGTTCGATATATTCCTTTAAAGTTATACCGTCAATATATTCCATAACGATATACTGTATAAGGTCACCAAAACTAACATCGTAAACCTTTACAATGTTTTGATGTGACAAAATTGCAATCGCCTTTGATTCGTTTTTAAAGCGTCTAATAAATTCGTCGTTTGAAACAAATTCATCTTTAAGAATTTTAATTGCAACCGTGCGGTCTTCGACATTATCATACGCCTTATAAACGACCGCCATACCGCCGACACCGATTATCTCCTCAATTTGATATCTGCCGTCTAAACGCTTACCTATGTACTTATCCATAAACATTATCCTTTCTGTGTGAAATCAGAAATCACACAAAGACTGTTACAACCGAAATATTGTCACCGCCGCCCGATGCATTTGCCATATCGACAAGTTTTTCGGCGACCTGACTTTTATCGCAGTTTTTAAATGTATTCTCAATATCAGACGAATCGACAAAATTTGTCAAACCGTCTGTACAAAGCATAATTGACTCTCCGCTGTTAAGCGAAACCGATGTGCAATCGGAAATAATATCTTGAACAACACCCAAAGCCCTTGTGATTATATTCTTTTCGGGGTGGTTTTTCGCTTCTTCAGGAGTTAGTTTACCGCTTTCAATTAGGTTTTGAACAACCGAGTGGTCACGGGTTACCTGAAACAGAGTGTCCCCGATAACATAAGCACGGCTATCTCCCACATGACAAATACCCGCTTCTGCCTCACTTACAATAGCGGCAACAACGGTTGTTCCCATACCCTCAAGATTAATGTCGCTTTTTGACATTTTGTAGATTTCAAGGTTTGCGGAAACAATTGCATTTTTAATAAGATTTGAAAGACTGTTGCCGTTCATTTTCGGAGAATAAGACCTTTCAACATAACTTGAAATAAACTCAACAGCTTTTTGGCTTGCAATATTTCCTGCATTTGCGCCGCCCATACCGTCACACACAACCGCAAAAATTTTTCCGTCCGAAAGAGTTTTGGTGAACAGAGAGTCCTGATTTGTAAGTCTTACTAATCCCTTGTCGGTTTTACTGAATACCTGCATGGTCTTTTTCCTCCTTTACGCGTTTTCTTAATTGTCCGCAAGAAGCATTTATATCACTGCCGAGTGTTCTTCTTACGGTTGCAACCATACCTAAACTTTCAAGAGTGTTCTTGAATTTTTTAATATCGGCAATCTGCGGTTTTTCAAAATCGTTTTCTTTAACGGGATTTGCCGGTATTAAATTAATATGACACATTATACCTTTTGTAATCTTATGAAGTTCTATAGCACACTCTTTAGTGTCATTGACACCTTTAATAAGTGCGTATTCAAAAGATATTCTACGTGTTGTAACATTTTGATAATGCTTTAATGCGCTAATTAGTTCGTTTATGTTCCATTTACGGTTTACGGGCATTATTTCACTTCTTGTTTTGTCAAACGGAGCGTGCAGAGAAACCGAAAGCGTAATCGGGAAATTATATTCTGCAAGTTTAATAATCCCTTTAACAACACCGCTTGTTGAAAGTGTTATATGCCTAAGTCCTATGTTAAGTCCGTCAGTATCGCTTACAAGTTGTAAAAAACGGACACTGTTATCAAAATTATCAAGCGGCTCGCCCATACCCATCATAACAACATTTGAAACACGAATACCGTTATCCTTTTGAATTGCGATTATCTGTGCAAGCATTTCGGAAGCCGTTAAACTTCTTATCAGTCCGCCAATACCGGAAGCACAAAATTTGCAACCCATACGGCAACCGACCTGAGTTGAAATACAGACCGAAAAGCCGTGTTCATATTTCATTAAGACAGATTCAATAAATTCGCCGTCAAACAGTTTAAAAACATATTTAACGGTGCCGTCAAGCGTTGAAACAAATTTCTGCTCAATTTGAGCCGTTGCCAAATATCCGGTTTCTTTAAGTTTTGCAATTAGCGATGCCGGCACATTTGTCATTTCCTCAAATTCACAAATTCCGCTTCTTAACCACTTGTAAACCTGCTTTGCACGAAATTTCTTTTCTCCGAATTTTTCTATAAGTTCTGAAAGTTCTTGAAAATTCATTGAAAGTAAATCCGACTTTATATTTATATTATCACCTGCTTTTAATCAACAATGCACAGTAAAATCCGTCACTACCGTCAATATCGGGGAAAAAAGTATGTTCAAGTTTTAAAGTGTAGTTACTGTGTTTATTTAAAAACTCTTTAACAATATTTTCGTTTTCGGCTTTCCTTACAGTACAGGTACTGTACATTAACCTGCCGCCGACCTTTAAGTATTTATCGGCATTTTCCATTATCTTTGTTTGTATGCGGGAGAGTTCTTTATAATCGTTTTCGGGTTTATATTTTATTTCGGGTTTCCTGCGTATAACACCTATTCCCGAACACGGAACATCACAAAGGCAGACATCAAATTCGCCTAAATCTGAAAATTCGGTTGCATCGTTTTGTGTCGCTTTAACAGAATTAAGACATAACCGTTTTGCGCCCTTTAAAATCAATTCAACCCTTGATTTATAAATATCGCAGGAAATAATTTTTCCCTTATCTTCCATAAACTCTGCCGCAGTAAAAGATTTTCCGCCGGGTGCAGCACATAAGTCAAGCATTTTTTCGTTTTGTTTAACGGATAATAATTCTATTGATTTTTGGCAGGCAAAATCTTCAATATGGAAATAACCTTTTTTAAATGAATCAAGTTTTGAAACATCTATTCCGCCGTTAACCTTTAAGGTGTAATCAGTTTCATATTTTTGAACATTTACGCCCTCGTTTTTTAAAATTTCCGCTAATTCCTCGGCAGATACTTTAAGTGTATTTACCTTTAAATAAACAGGCGGAGTTTCAAGTGAGTTTTTAAGAAAAGAGAGCGCACTGTCATTTCCGTAATCGTTTATCAATTCTTCTACTATATATAACGGGCAGGAAAATCTGATACTTAAATCTTCGGCGGTGTTGCCGTTTGGCAATTCATAACCGTTTCTTAAAATATTTCTTAAAGTTCCGTTTACCAAAGAAGAATTATAAGATTCTCTTGACCGTTTTACCAAATTTACCGATTCGTTTACCGCCGCTGATTTCGGCACCTTATCCATAAACATTATTTGATAAAGTGCAATTCTTAAAGCATTGGCAGTTAAAACCGATGTCTTATCAATACCTTTTTTTAAATATTTATTGAGAACATAGTCAAGTGAAATTTTACGGTCAAGAACACCGTAAAATATTGCACTTGCAAATTTTTTATCGGTATCGGACAGTTCGTAATCACCAAAAACGGAATTTAAAGTTAAATTTGAATAAGAGCCGTCTTTAAAAACTTTATTTAAAGCGGTCAAAGCCGCTTTCCGTGCTTTATCCATATTTAATCAACCTTTGTTCCTACGGGAATATTCTTGCCGCGCAAAAAATCTTGTGCGTTCATAACCGATTTACCCTCAGGCTGAATTTTCAAAAGTATAATTGAAGTATTATCGCTGCATGAAATTTGTAAAGTATTGTCGCTTCTTATAACTGTTGACGGCTCGATATTCGTCTTTTCACCGATTTTAGAAGAAATAACCTTAATTCTTTTGCCGTCAAGGTAAAAATAAGCACAGGGCCAGGAATAAAAGCCCCTTATTGCATTATGAACGGTTTGTGCATTATTGTTAAAGTCAAGTTGCGCCATTTCTTTTTTTATAATAGGCGCATACGTTGCCTCGTTTTCGTTTTGTTTTTCAGGTGTAATTTCACCCTTTTTAAGTTTTTTGAGGGTGGAAATCATAAGTTCTGCGGATATTTTCGACATACGATTAAACAGTTCTTCACCCGTTTCATTTTCGCCTATTGTAACCTCTGCCGTTTCAAGTATATCGCCAGTGTCCATACCCTTATCCATAAACATTGTGGTAACACCGGTTTTTGTTTCGCCGGTAACTATTGCCCACTGTATCGGCGAAGCACCGCGAAGTTTCGGAAGAAGCGAAGCATGTCCGTTAACACAACCGAATTTCGGAAGATTTAAAATATTTTCGGGTAAAATCTTACCGTAAGCCACAACAACAATTATATCGGGTGAAAGTTCCTTAAGTGTTTCATAAACAGTTTCGTCTTTAAGTGTTTGTGGTTGAAAAACGGGAATACCCTTTTCGTTTGCAAAAACCTTTGTAGGAGGCGGAGTTAAGATTTGTTTTCTTCCTACCGGTTTGTCGGGTTGAGCAAAAACAGCAGCAATATCATATCCGTTATCATAAAGAGCCGATAATGTTTCAACCGAATAATCGGGCGTGCCCATAAAAACAATTCGCATAAAATCTACCTACGCTTTTCTTTCGGCTTTATCAATAAATAATATACCGTCAAGATGGTCAATTTCGTGACATAAGGCACGGGCAAGTAAACCCTCACCCGTAACGGTAATATTCTTTCCGTTGCGGTCTTGCGCATGAACGGTAACGGTCATAGGTCTTTTAACAACCTCATATCTGCCGGGAAGTGAAAGGCAACCTTCTTCCGCCTCCTGTTCACCCGAAACTTTATCAATAACGGGGTTGACAAGTTCAATTAAACCCTCGCCGGTATCTATAACACAGTAGCGTCTTAATATTCCGACCTGCGGAGCCGCAAGTCCGACCCCCTCCGCCGCATACATGGTTTCTGCCATATCGTCAAGAGTTTGTGCAAGTTTTTCGTCAAATTTAAGTTGTGTACGGCAGACCTTTTTTAATATTTCGTCACCGAGTTTTACAATATTCCTTATTGCCATTTTATCACCTAAATAATATTTTCCGGATTTACATCTATTCCAACCGATAAATCGCGTATGCGCTTAATGTCGGTGGCATTATTTATCATTTGCCTAAAGCGTGAAGAATTTTTACATTTAATAAGCATTCTGTAACGGTATTTTCCGCCAACCTTTAAAACCGCCGCCGATATAGGCCCTAAAATGATTATTTTAACATCTTTATATTCATCCGAAACATAACTTTTGATATTGTCAAAAATTTCTTTAATCGCTGATTTTGAAAGATTTTGGTCCATACTTTGGGTTGTTATCTGACACAAATCACAGAAAGGCGGAAAAATCATTAGTTTTCTTGTATTAATTTCGGTATTGTAAAATCCGTCATAATCCTGCTTTGCGGCAAGTTTAATGATCGGACTTTCGGTATCGGATGTTTGAATTACCGCAACACCGGCATCTTCTGCCCTGCCTGCTCTGCCGACAACCTGCGTAAGCAAAGAAAATGTTCTTTCGTATCCGCGGTAATCGTCACTGTACAGTGCTTTATCCGCACCGATAACACCGACAAGTGTAACATTTTTAAAGTCAAGACCTTTGGCAACCATTTGGGTACCTATCATTATATCGTATTCACCGTTTGAAAAAGCATTAAGTTTTACCGAATAAGCATCTTTGGTCATTGTACTGTCGGCATCAAGACGCAATACACGCGCATCTTTAAAAAGCATTTTAATTTGTTCTTCAAGCCGTTGTGTACCGACACCCGAAAAAGAAAGATATTTTGCGCCGCACTCGGGACATTCGCTTGGCAACGGTTCACTTTTACCGCAGTAATGACACATAAGCCGCTTATTTGCCGAGTGATATGTAAGCGAAATACTGCAGTCGGAACAAGAGAAAACATGACCGCACTCTCTACACGAAACATAGGTGTTATGTCCTCTGCGATTAAGCAGAATTATTATTTGTTTTTTAAGAGCAAGTTGTTCTTCTATTCTTTTGGCAAGTTCACGGCTTATATCGGATGAATTGCCGTCACTTAATTCCTTTTTCATATCTACAAGAACAACATCGGGGAGTACCGCATTACCGTATCTGTTCTTAATACTGTAAAGCGAATACCTGCCGTCCTTTGCGGCAGAAAAACTTTCTACCGACGGTGTTGCACTTGAAAGGCATAAAAGACATTTATTATAGTTTACACGAAAACGGGCAACATCACGGGTATGAAACCTCGGTGATTTCTCGGATTTGTAGGTGTGTTCCTGCTCTTCGTCAATTATAATA
Source organism: Acutalibacteraceae bacterium (assembly GCA_045616025.1). Classification (GTDB taxonomy): domain Bacteria; phylum Bacillota; class Clostridia; order Oscillospirales; family Acutalibacteraceae; genus UBA737. Next base: position 8,917 of record JAZLFY010000084.1, read on the forward strand.
AGTCCTAAATTATCAAAGGGTGCAAATACCGCACTTCTTGTGCCGAGAGCAATTTTTGCCCTGCCGTTTTTTATGCGGTTGTATTCGTCCATGCGTTGACCAAGTGACAGTCCGCTATGAAATACTGCGATTTTCTCACCGTAACGGTCACTGAATATTTTAATCATTTGCGGTGTTAAAGCAATTTCGGGCACCATAAAGATAACACCTTTGTTTTCTTTAAGTGCAATATCAATAAGTTTTAAAAAGACCTGCGTTTTACCGCTTCCCGTTACACCGTAAAGCAAGGCGGTTTTTGAATCATCTGCATTAAAATCAGATAATAACCCGTCGAATGCTTTTTGTTGTTCGTCGGTAAGTGCTATATCTTCCGTTTTACGGTTATCACTTAATTTATACGGAATACGAAATTCCTGCTTTTCAAAAACTTCAAGAATACCTTTTTTATTTAAGTTTTCTATAACCGATAAAGAAGCACCTGTAAAATACTGTAATTCCTTAATACTAACCTCGCCCGAAATTTCGACAACATCAATAATTTCTTTTTGCCGTGCCGTTAATTTCGGCGAATTCAAAAGGTTATCGTTTAATCTTACCCATTTTCTTGTAAAGTCGTTTGCACGGCGAACAGGCATTGTGTTATGTAATATTGCTTGCTTTTCACAAAGAGAAAGTAAAAGTTCTTGACAGTTTTCAAAAGATTTTTCAATTTTTGAAGACGGTGTTTCACCGTTTTCTCTTAAAAAGTCAAAAATAATCTTTTCGTTTTCTTCAAGTGCCGAATAGGCAACAAATTCATCATTTGCCGAATAAAAATTTTTAAGTTTGTAATTAAGTCCTGCCGGCAAAACAGTATGAACCGCATCAAAATAAGTACAGAAAACATTTGATTTAAGATGTTCGCAAAGTTTTAACATTTCGTCCGATAAAATCGGTTTTTCGTCTGTTAAAAAGGAAATCTCTTTTATTTTTTCATTTTCTTCCGTTTCGATTATTTTGAATATAATTCCCTGCTTTGTAAGGTTGCCCCTCCCGAAAGGAACGGTAACTCTTATTCCGGCTTTGGCGGTGCTGATAAATGCAGTGGGGATACGGTATGAATAAAGTTTATCAAACGCACCCGTTGCACCGTCTATTGCAACCTGTGCAACAAGCATAAAAGCACCACCCTTCAAAAACAGTAATTAAAGACCTTTATCGTTTGCAAGTTTGTTAATTGCAATGCTAACGGGTTTTTCGATAAGGATTTCTCCCTCTTCTTCCGCTTTGCTTGAAATTTTACGCGCACATTTTGCAACATCGGTTACAAGGCGATAACGGTTGTCGTA
>JAZLFY010000085.1:0-3341 GCA_045616025.1 Acutalibacteraceae bacterium
ATGGTCAGAAATCATCACAAAGGCAACGGGCATTAAACAAGCAAACATTATATTTAACTGCTCGCACACCCACTCTGCACCTGATACCACCAATACCGTTATAGGAACAATTCCTGCATTTAACACTAAAGTCAGTCAACAAGCATTAAATGCGGCAATTAAGGCGCTTAATAACCGTTTCCCCGCAAAAATGTATTATAGCGAAATACAAACATCGGGACTTAACTTTGTGCGCCACTATTTCGGTGATGACGGTACTTGCATAGGCGATAACCATAATGATACCGACTATACAGGCAAAATTGTAAAACACACCACCGAAGCCGACCATACTTTATTTGTTGTTAAGTTTGACCGTGAAGGTGATAAGGATGTTCTTTACACCAATTTCCGTGCTCACCCAACAATGACCGGCGGTGGCTCGCAACCGGACATTTCGGCTGACTGGGTCGGTCAATTCCGTTTGAATATGGAAAAGGACCTTGACTGCTATTGTTCTTATTATCAAGGTGGGGCAGGCAACCAAAATCCGAAAAGTCGTATTGCTTCTGAAAATGCTACAACCAATTACAAAGAACATGGACGCCTACTTGCCAATTACGGTATTGAAGCAACCAAGAATATGAAAGAAATTAAAACGGGTGAGATTAAAACTCTCCGTCAGGAATTTGAAGGTAAGGTTAATCATACCGAAGATAGTAAAATTGCTCAAGCACAAATTGTTTCAAACTATTGGAAAGATACAAACGACAGTACCAATACCAAACGCCTTGCTAAGACCTACGGTATTGCAAGTCAGTACCATGCGGATGCTATTCTGACTAAATCAAAAATGAATTTGACATTGAAAATTTATCTTTATGCAGTTGTAATCGGCGATCTTGCACTTACCTTTGTTCCGTTTGAACAATTTGATACCAACAGCAGATTTGTAATTGATAATTCACCCTATGAATATACAATTGCAATGGGATATTCAAACGGTAAAAACGGTTACATTCCGTCTGCATACGGTTATGAATACGGTTGTTATGAATCTGATACAGGTAAATTTAAACCCGGCACCGGCGAAGAAATTGCCGATAATTTGATAAGCATGCTTAAAAAGATTAAGGGTTAATTTCTCGTTCGAGTTTTTATAAAGGAGATTATGGTATGAAAAACAGTATTGCAAAAATTCTTCATTCCAAATGGACTTATATTGTTGCCGGTGTATTGGTTCTTGCCATTGCAGGAACGGTTACGGCAATCAATTGGAATAATTGGTTTGGCGAAAAAGAAAAAGAAACAAGAAATGCCTCAAAAGAAATCTTTTGGAATGTTGATTACGGTGAATATGCGTATAAATCCGAGTCTTTCACATCTTCCCGTGATGTTGATAAAGACGACGGTTTATATCACATAATGTTTGCCGATCTTACTCAGCAAGGACGCGGCGTTACCCGTCGTTGCAAAGATAAGTCGGTAGTTGATAAAATCGATACCATGCGTGCAATGGGATTGGTTTTCGACTCTAAAAATCTTATTGTTGATGTTATCCCCATTGAAGAAATGGGATATAAAATCACCACAAAATGCGGATATGTTGAAACACAGTCGGAAGACGGCTCTGTAATTACACTTAATACTTCCGAGTCGCTTACAGGTATTCAAAGTGAACTTAAAGTTACTCCGGGCACCCCTATTTATGATGGTTGCGGTATTACAGGTGCTGTTGGTAATGTTGTCGAAAAACTTGCCGAAAATGACTGTATTTACGCACTTTCTACCGAAAAGGGTATGCTTAAATACATCGTACTTACCGACCGTGTAGTCACAAAGGAGGTTTATTGGAACATTACCCGTAAATGGGATTCCAAAAAGGCGGCATCAACCCGTGAACCTGATGAAAACGGTGTTTACACCTATTTACTTGCCGTAAACGGTGAACAGCACGAATATAAAACAAAGGACATCAATATCGTTAAGTCAATTGACGGTACTGCTGCAAAATGTTTCGGTCTTGAGATTGCCGAAGACGGTGTAACAATCGAAAAGTTCATTTCTGCAAAGAAAACCACCGGCGGCTCATCATTCGGCTCTTGGTATAATATTACTGAAATCGACGGTAACACGATTACTGCCGTTAAAGAAGAAACGGGCGATACAGCAACCGGCACAATGGCTAACAACTGCAAAATTTACGATGTTGATTCCCGTAAAGGACATTTAATAGGTGAATACAGTAAAATTCAGGTTGGCGACCAAATTCACGGTCTTAAAAATGCCAAGGATAAAATTGTACACATCTTTATTGTAACAAAACTTCCGAATGTAGTTAAAACTGCTCATTGCCCACACTGTAACAAAACGGTTCCGTGGTATGAATATACCGGTTCGGGTGCTAAGAACGGTTATCACTACATTGTAACTGAGGATAAAAAAGAACTTGCACAGTTCTCAATCGGTTCTGTTCCGACTACTGCAAATAAGGATAAAGACGTATTAGGTAATGTTAAATATCTTGATGTTGTACTTGACCTTAACGGACATAAATTATCTTCCGCAAAGCGTAATATTGCGGTTGGTATAGGCTCAACATTCACCCTTATGGACACTAAGGGCGGCGGCGTAATTACAAGCGAAAACAAGAGCATGAACGATTCCGGTATCGGTGTTTGGGTATGTAACAATGCCACATTTAATATGATGGGCGGCACCATTGATGTAAGCGGAACTAAGAATATCGGTAACGGTACGTCGGTTTATCTTGTTGCAGGTTCAACGGTTAATATGACCGGCGGTACAATTAAAAACGGCAGATGCACCTACGGCGAATATGTTTCTTCCGGCGTTACAAAAACAGGCGGCGGCATGGGCGGTAACGTTTACCTTCAGGGTAAATCAACATACACCCATTCCACTAACGGACAAAAGAAAGTTTACGGTCCGTCTGTATTTAATATGTCCGGCGGTACAATTACCGGCGGTGTCGCAAAAGCTGACGATAAATTCATTGCCACAAAAGGCGCAAGCGGCGGCAATGTTTACCTTAATAAAGACACACAGTTTAATATGACGGGCGGTACTATTTCTAACGGCACGGCATACGGTTTAGGCGGTAACTTCCGTACTGATAACGGTATTATCACCATAAGCGGCGGTACGGTTATCGGCGGTGTTGCACAGTACCGTGACACTGTAACAGCCGATAATAAGCCCTCTAAATCTGACGGCCACGGTGGTAATATTGCTGCAAATAATACCGTTTATATCAAAGGCGGTACAATTGCCGAAGGCGTTGCCACCAATATCGGCGGTGGTAACTTCTCTTTAAGCAGTACCAAATCTGCACTTGTTAT
>JAZLFY010000086.1:0-3834 GCA_045616025.1 Acutalibacteraceae bacterium
AATCGTAACACTTGTCGGAATAGGCATAGGAAGCGGTGTTCAACCGCTGCTTGGTTACTGTTACGGCGCAAAGAATAAAAAGCGGTTGCTTGACAGTATAAAGTTTTCAACCGTTTTCGGACTCTCGTTTTGTACGGTGCTTGCAATTCTTTGTTACATATTCGCAGGGCCTATTGTTAAACTGTTTTTAACAACGCCCGATGCTTATCAATGCGGAATACATTTTACAAGAATATTTATGAGTACCGCGTGGCTTATCGGTGCATTTATAATCTTCCAAAACACCTTGCAGGCAATAGGCGCGGCAACTCCCGCACTGCTTGCATCAATATTCAGGCAGGGAATAATATTTGTTCCGGCACTGTTTATTTTAAAATCACTAATCGGTGCTGACGGAATAGTTTGGGCACAACCGGTTGCCGATGTTTTATCTCTTGTAATAATCTGTTTTATGCTGTTTTATAAACTTAAAAAAAGTGAACTTAATTAAAAATAACGGGCAACGATTTTTCGTTGCCCGTTATTCTTTTTAATTACTTATTAGGGTTAATTATTTTCCGGATAAAGCGGATAGTCAGTCGGCTCAAAGTTAAAGTGCAACAGATAAATTGCATCGTCACTTGTAACAACCCCGTCGCCGTTAATATCGCCTGCCGCTAGTCCGTGTGGGAATTGATATGTCGGGTTGTTTGGATAAAGCGGATAGTCACTCGGCTCAAAGTTAAAGTGCAGCAGGTAAATCGCATCGTCGCTTGTGACAACCCCGTCGCCGTTAACATCGCCGAGTTCAGGATCGTCCTCCTTTTTGCCTTCCAGATAAATCTTGCCGTCTTTATAAGATACTACGGTATTTTTAAACGGTACAATGTTACCGGAAGTTACATAATCTTTATCGGCACTTGCAAACTCACCCGAATACGGATCGGTGTAAGTAAGTGCAATTTTCGCCGTTGTCGAAAGGTCTTTGAAAGTTATGTTGGAATCTACGGTGCGTGTAAAGACGCAGTTGGTAATATTTGTATTACCGCTGATTGTAACCTTTGCATTTTTAAAGTCAACCGTACCGAAATTGGGAAGGGAACTTCCGTCCTTATCGCAGATTATTTCGCCGCCGCATATATTGACTGTTGACGGTGTTGTTGAATTTGCGGCACCTATGTTACCGCCCCACTTGTCGGCATAACCGTTTTTAAGTGTACCGCCGTACATATTAAACTCGCATTGACTTGAAAGAGCAATATTTCCGCCGTAACCCTTGGGTGAATAACCGTCTGAAACGGTGCCGCCGTACATATTAAAGTATGTGCCTTTTTTTCCAATGGCGATATTACCGCCGCTGTTGCCGTCTGAGCAACTTTTACCGCCGGTAATCGTACCGCCGTACATATTAAATACCGCAGTACCTTCGGTGCTTTTATCGTTCATCATAAGAATTATTCCGCCTTGTTGTGTGGCAGGTAATTCTCCCTGTTGTACTATTTTACCGGTTTCACCGCTTGAACAGTCACAAAGTGTAAACAGACTGCTTCCCCCGGTGATTATTGAATAAACCGTCCGTTTGTTATTGGGCCCTGTAATTGTGTGGCCGTTAAGGCAGATGTGCAGACTGTCGTTGCTGAGTATTTTATAACTGTCCGCAAATGTTATGTCGTTTTCAAGATAAATATATTTATCGGTGGGTGACAAAGATTTATGGAAAGCTATTCCCTCTGCGCAGTAAACGGGCGCCCATTTTTTGTCCGATTCACAGGTATGACCGCCTCTTTTGTCGGTTATCTTTCCGCCGCACTCGCAGTGGGTATGGTAGGCAGACGGGTCCTTATTAATAATGGCAAGATTTCCGTTTGCGAATTTCTGACCTACTTTAAGCATATCGGCATATTTCCAGTGGTACTCGTCATATCCGCACTCAACCGATTCGCCCTTTTCGTTTAAACGGTTAACAGCGTAGTCTTTGAGGCGTATGGTAATTGTATCGTTAACAATTGTTTGCAGATAGTCCTGCATTGAAATAAACTTTTTGTTAATGGTTACATCTTTTTCAAGAGCCGTTCCGGATGTTTCTGACATTTCACCTATAACAATCGGCAGGGAAGAATAATCTTTGCTTGTAATAGAACTGATATGTTCTCTTAATTCATCTACAAAATAAGGGAAGACTTTTGCATACATTAAGGGGTATTTTTTGTCCGATTCACCCTGCATCCAGGAAAGTCCGGCAAAGTTTATGTTTTCGGGCTTGTATCCTTTTGCAATAAGTTCTTTATAAACGGTGGTTATTGATTTCTTAAAGGCCCTTAAAAGGAATCCGCTCGGTCGGTTTTCGCCAAGTGCCGCCGATTTATCAAGTGCGGTAGGATACCAACTGCCTCTTTGAATAGTTTTTTCAGTTTCACTGGTGCTCGCAGCGATTTCTTTGCCGTTTTCGTCAAATTTTTTGTAGTTACCGTTTTCGTCTTGGTGAACTAAAAGGTTGGTGCCGCCTGCGGCATGTTTTAATATTAAAGCATCTTTGTTTTCGTCCTGATATAACGGGTCAAGCACCTCTGCCATACCAAGTTCGGGACCTATTGAATCGCGGTATTTTCCTCTGCCTTCCTGTGTCGGACCGTAATCGGTAAAGGGATTTACCGCTGTGCCGTCAACATAGGTTGCATTAGAATAAAATAGTACATTTTCGTATTTGTTTTTGTCACGCTCGTCATCGGTTGTGGGGGTGGCACCTCCTGTTATGTGGGAAATACCCTCGGCGTTTGACTGTCCCGAAAGCAGATAAATATCAATCTTTTTATTGTGGCTTGATGCGGTTTTAAAATAATGTATTTTGTCATCTTTATCGTAAATAACTGACATATTATCAACCTCGGAAATGAATACAGAACTGTAATCGGTATCGGATTTTAAGAATTGTTTTCCGGCGGTGGAAGTGAAATAAACTGTGGACTCTTTGTCAATTCCGTCACCTATGGCATTAAGATTTCCGTAAAGCCACAAGTTTCCGCCGCTGTTGCCTGAAACGGTCAGCTTGCCGCCTACATTAACATTTGAGCCCGCTATGGCATTAACTCCGATTCCTGCGGCATTTGTAATTTCACAGTTGCCGTTTATATTAAGTGTTCCGGAAAGATATATGTTTTCGCCGTTTGCGGCATTTATAATTTTACTGTTTCCGTTTATGTTAAGTGTTCCCTTTGAGTAGATATTGCCGCCGGTTGTGGCATAACCGCCCGTAACGGTTGCATCATACATATTAAAAACATTGTTCGTATCAATATATACATTACCGCCCACACCGCTTGTTTTGGTCGATTTACCGCCATTTAAACTACCGCCGTACATATTGAATATGCCGGTGCCTTTCATACCTATAAGTCCGTAAGTGCCTGTACATGTGCCGCCGTAAATATCCACACCGTAGGTGTTAACAGTGGGTTTTGTTGCGGTTGCATCATAGAGGACTAAATGACTGTGGTCATCAAAATCTGTGGCACATGATACTTTACCGCCGCCTTTACAATCGCACACATCAAGAACTTCGCCATTGTCGGCGGTTTTACCAATATAGGCTAAACGCTTTGTGCAGTTGATGGTGAACCCGTTAAGACAAATGTGCAATTTTTCGTTGGTTGCAAGAACCCATTGTTTCGGAAGGGTAATGTCTTTGGTCAGGTAAAAGAAATGTTCGGCATCTGCAATAGGGTTTATAGTACCGTCCCACGGCTCCCAAACAGCAGAACTGTCGCATATATGACTGCCCACTTTGTCCCATTTACCCGTTCCGCATACGCAGTGGGTATGCGTTTCTTTTGCGGTTTCCGCATTCGAAAAAACGGA
>JAZLFY010000087.1:0-4067 GCA_045616025.1 Acutalibacteraceae bacterium
CCTTTTAAAGATTTCCGAAAAATCTGATTATCTGTTCTTCTTTACAATTATACTTCCGACCGATGCGCTTATAAAAGCAAATGTTAATATTGTCGCAACCACAACTATTGTTGTTGCGGACGGACGCAATGTTATGGGTGAAGAATGTGTAATAAATCTTGCAGAATTGGTAAAATAATTTAATTCATCCGAATAAAATCAGTTATAAATCCCCCTGCTCAAAGCAGGGGGATTTTTATGATTTTTTCACTTGTGCATTTTGCTAAAAAACACCGTTAAATATTGTCTATTTTGTCAACTCCAAAATCAAATAAATTTCTTGACCGCAGACATAAAAAATGATAAAATAACTGTGAGGGATTATACCCATTTTCTTGAAAGGAGAATTAATATGACAAATTTCAAATCCCACAACGCAAAAAAGGTCATTTCCGTGATTGTTGCACTTGCAATGATAGTTTCATTGTTCACCTGCATGTCCGGTCTTGATGCTTTTGCAATTAATAACAAGGAGGTCAAAAGTCCGATAGTAGGCTCTACGGATTTTGCAGGCGGTTACCCGGACGGATTTTATCCGGAATGGCACTGTGAGTGTGGTAACCACTACAAAGATGCCGATGGTAACGATGCCTATGCTTACGGTGCAGATGCTTCTGCTTGTCTTAGAAGTGAAGACGGCTCAATCGGCTGTAACGGTGAACTTCTTGAATGGGAACCCTACTTAGGTCAAGCAACCTTTGTAGAAGGCGGCAACTTCTATTTGATTACCGATGTTGACGAATCCACTCAACTTACTATGAAAAAGGATAAAACCGCTCACCTTGACCTTAACGGTTACAAATTCCACCGTGTATCTACAGGTGCAAACGGCGGTCGTGTTTATTCCGGTACCAATTGTTCAGGCGATAGGGTTCGTTTCTCTGTAACCGATACTTCCGCAGGTAAAACCGGCGAAATTACCGGCGGTTACGTTAATTCCGCTTCCGGTAACATGGGCGGCGTTTTCTGGCTTGGCGCAGGTCATGTTGACTTTGCACTTTACAGAGTACATTCTTACGGTATGGACAAAAACGGCCAGTTGGCAGGCGGCGCAAGCGGCGGTTTCTTATACAACAAAACTGCCGGTAACACCGTTGGTTTCTTCGATTGTGAAATCGGCGAAGCATTGTCTACAACAGATGCCACCAAAGATTCACCGGCCGGCGGCAGCATATATTTGTTAGATACCGAGTTTTATGCTTCTAACACCTCGTTTGAAGGTACAAAACCCTTAGCACCGAATATAGCCGAAACAAGTTATACGGCCAAGGGCGGTACTTTCTACATTGAAGCCTCTTCTACTTCCACAACCCAAAACATCACATTTGATAACTGCTCAATTTCCGGCGGTGAAGCTTATGACGGCGGTAACCTATATTATAGAGCCGCTAATGCTGTAAAATTAACGATGAAAGATACCGTACTTACCGGCGGCAAAGCTACCAGAGATGGCGGTAATGCGTATTTTATCGCTTCCGGCACTGCAACATCAGCTGAAGTTGAAATTGACGGTTGTAAATTTATTGACGGTGTAAACGGAAGATGGGGCGGTAACGTTTTGGTAAATGCATCCGGTTCATCCGATGATACTGTTAATGAACTCATCTTGAATATTAAAGGTAACACTGAATTCACAAACGGACAGTCTTTAGGTGGTGTTACAAATTGTTGCGGCGGTAATTTATATATAATTGCCCAGTTTGCGGGTGCAGATGCCGGCAAGGGTGCAAAGATTACATATAACGATACCGGTTCGGTATTTACAAACGGTCTTGCTACCGCACCGGGTAATGCCGGCGGAAATGTTCTTTTGACCAAGCAAGCTAAATCAGGAAACAAAGCTGCCGGAATACTGAATTCATACTTTAACGGTACCACTTTTGATGCAGGTCAAGCACCAAACGGTAACGGCGGTAACATTTATGTAAACGGTTCTGCTACCGAAGCAACCGACTGTATAATTAAAAACGGTTCTGCAAAAACTTACGGCGGTAATGTTCACTGCGGTTCCGGATTCGTCTTTAAGGGTAACACCCAAATTTTGGGCGGAACCACCACCGATTCGGCAGTTTCACATTCAATAAATGTAAACTACGGCGGTAAGTTCTACGATAACACCTATGTTGACGGTACGGTTTTTGTTGACCAGGGAACATCTCTTGCATTTAGCCCCGTTGTTTCGGGTAATGCAAAACTTGACAGTGTTGTTTTCGGCATACCTACCGATGCTGCAAAAATTCATAAACTTGATATTTCCGGCTTAACCTCTCCTGTAGATGGCGGTACGGGATATATTCATAATATTTCTGTTTTAACTGATGCTACCGAACTTGGCGGTCTTGGCAGAGAGCTCTTTACAGCGGTTAAACTGAATCAGGTACCGCTTTTGGATACTCCGACAATTGACGGCACAGTATACAGGGTTGATGTTGCAACCAAGGGACTTGTTGCGGCAGACCATATTCACTGCATCTGCGGAAAAGCTGACTGCACCGAAATAGGTCACGAAAAGGTTGTTTTCCATCCCTATACCAATGCAAACAGAACTACTAAAGCTTCCAACGGCGGATTTTCTTCCGGCGGTGGCGGACTTCCCACTGTAGGTAACTGGTATCTTGACGGTATTACTACAGTGTCTACTCAGACTGCTTTAAACAGAACCACAGCTGCTATCTGCTTTAACGGTAATGATGTTAATGTAAGCGGTACCCGTGCATTCCAGTTTGGTCTTAACGGTGAAGCTGACGAGTATTGCGAAATGAACCTTTGCGACTGTCAAGGTACCGGCGGTATGCATAAAGAAATCGCCAGCGGCGGTAACATAGTATTTGTTCAGGGCTTCTACGGTAAAGATAAAACCGCACAGTATTGGGGCATGAGCAGTTACAGAATGAATATTTACGGCGGTATTTATGATTTTAGCAAGTGCGTATCTGCCAACTCACCGGACATTACCTTTGGCGGCGGTGCAGATAACTCAGACCTTAATATATACGGCGGCGAAATAAAATTCGGCACCAACATTGTATCAAAAGACACAACGGGCGGTAACATTTCGGTTAACGGTACATTTAATATGTACGGCGGTAACATCGAACTTGGTACTACCGAATATAACTTTACCGGCAATGCTGTCGGCGGCGGTATAATAGTTAAAAAAGAAATGAATATGTACGGCGGCGTTATTAAAGGCGGTACACTTGATACCACAGAAAACACCCGTACTACTACAAACAAAAAGGATCAAGGCGGTAGTATAGCCGTTTCCGCCAACGCTGAATTTAATATGACCGGCGGTACAATTGAAGGCGGTAAAATCGTTTCCGGTAAAAAAGCCGGCAATGTAACCGGCGGTAATATCTCTGCTGATACCGGTTCAACCGTAAATATTTCCGGTGGCGAAATTACCGGGGGACAGATTACATTTGACGGTGTTGATGCTACCTCTACAAGTAAGTATTCTTACGGCGGTAACATTGCAAGTCTTGCTTCACTTACCATTTCAGAAGGTGTTCGCGTTTCAGGCGGTAAGATATTGAACGGTGACGGCCGTGCCGATGCATTCGGCGGCAACATCGCTCAGTTGGGCGGCACATTCACCATGACCGGCGGTGAAGTTACCGGCGGTGAAGTTCCGGTTTATCACGATACAACAACCGATAAGAACCTCGGTTCTTTCGGCGGTAACATATTCCTTTACAATTCAGCAAAGGATCACCAAATCACCGGCGGTGAAGTTTCCGGCGGTTACGCTAATAACGGCGGTAACATCCAGATGGGTTGGGGCGGCGCCGTTCAACTTACCGTTTCGGGTGATGCATTAATCACAAACGGTGAAGCCGCAAACTACGGCGGTAACATCTGCACATGGGGCGATGCCATACTCACAATTGAAGAGAATGCCGTAATTACAGACGGTACAGCAGTAAACGGCGGTAACATTTATATTCACGGTGATGTTAACGCTTCCAAGGTTGCAAGAGCATCCACACTTACCATGAACGGCGGTACAGTTAAGGACGGTACTG
>JAZLFY010000088.1:0-3864 GCA_045616025.1 Acutalibacteraceae bacterium
GTGTTTTTTATGAAAACAGATTTTACAATTCCGCTTTCAAGTATTATAAAAGAATTCTCGTTTGAAACAATTTTTATGCCCGAAACCAAGGAAGAAATTTTAATTTCCTCGCCCGAAATAAACCGTCCGGGACTTCAACTTGCAGGGTATTATGAATTTTTTGACCCGAAGAGAATTCAAATTTTCGGAATAAGTGAAGTAAGTTTCCTTAAACGCTTTACCGAAGAAAAGGCAAGGGAACGCCTGCACGAGTTTTTCAAGAAAAAACCCTCGGCGGTTGTTATTGCAAGGGGACTTGAAATTGATGACTGCTATGCCGAAATCGCAAAAGAATATGATGTTCCGCTTTTAAGAACAAAGGAAACAACATCTAACTTTGCATCGGCGCTTATTGCTTATCTTTCGCTTCACTTGGCACCCCGTATTACCGAACACGGTGTTTTGGTTGAGGTTTACGGCGAGGGTATTTTACTGCTCGGTGAAAGCGGAGTAGGTAAAAGCGAAGCGGCTATTGAACTTGTAAAGCGCGGTCACCGTCTTATCGCCGACGATGCGGTTGAAATTCGCAGGGTTTCAAGTAAAAGTCTTGTCGGTACCGCACCTGATAATATCCGTCACTTTATTGAACTTCGCGGTATAGGTATAATCAACGCAAGCCGAATTTTCGGCGTCGGTGCGGTTAAACTTACCGAAAAAATTGACCTTGTAATCAACCTTGAGCAGTGGCAGGAGAAAAAGGAATACAACCGTATGGGACTTGACAGCGAAACAACCGAAATTTTGGGTATTTCGGTGCCGTCAATCACCATACCCGTAAAACCCGGCAGAAACCTGGCGGTTATAATTGAGGTTGCTTCTATGAACAGCAGACAGAAAAAACTCGGCTACAATGCCGCACAGGATTTACTTAAACGGCTTGGTATGGAGGACGATTTTGTAACCGAAAATAAAATAGACGAATTTCCCGTAGAGGATTATTAAGGAGAAAATTATGTTAAGACTCGGAATTGATTTGGGCGGCACAAACATTGTTGCCGGTGTGGTGGACGAAGAATTTAATATACTTTCAAAAGCAAAGCGCAAAACGGCAATGCCCCGAAGCGCACAACTTATTGCCGACGATATGGTTGCCGCCGCAAAAGAAGCGGTGGAAAGAGCAGGCAAAAACCTTTCGGATATTACCTCTGTCGGTGTGGGAACACCGGGGGCGGTCAATTCCGAAAACGGTGTTGTTGCTTATTCCTGCAACCTGGGGTTTGATAACACCGATTTGGCGGCGCTTATTAAAGAGCGGATAAATTTACCCGTATATATTGAAAACGATGCCAATGCGGCGGCATACGGCGAATATGTTGCAGGTGCAGGCAAAGGCACAAAAGACTTTGTTGCCGTAACAATAGGTACGGGTGTCGGCGGCGGAATAATTTTAAACGGTAAAATTCATTCGGGCATTAACGGTGCCGGCGGTGAAATAGGGCATATGGTAATTCAAAACGGCGGCGAAATCTGTTCTTGCGGACGAAACGGTTGTTTTGAAGCGTACGCTTCCGCAACCGCACTTGCAAGACAGACAAAGCAGGCAATGATAAGATACCCCGAAAGCAAAATGTGGGAAATTTGCGGAAATAATATAAATGCCGTTGACGGACTTACCGCCTTTGACGGTATGCGCACAGGTGACTCTGCGGCAAAGGGTGTTGTGGCGGCATATATGAATTATCTTGCAATCGGTATTGCCAATATAATTAACATTTTCCAACCCGAAGTTATCTGTATCGGCGGCGGTATTTCGCACGAAAAAGAAACACTTACTAACCCTATAAAAGATATAGTAAGCGGCGAAAACTATGCAAGAAATATGAGTGTTAAAACCGAAATTAAAACCGCACTGCTTGGTAACGATGCGGGAATTATCGGTGCGGCATTTCTTGATAAACTTCACTAAAAGGGGCAGTTTTAATGCAAAAAGCAGAGTTTATAAACTCTCTTATAAATAACGGTATAAAGTTTAAAGAGAACGAAAAAATGAGTGCGCATACCACCTTTAAAATAGGGGGCGGTGCCGATATTTTCGTAACGCCCGAAACAACAAAGCAGTTTATTTATACCGTTAAATCGGCAAATGAATATAATGTGGAATATTTTGTGCTCGGTAACGGCTCTAACCTTTTGGTGTCGGACGACGGAATAGAGGGTGCGGTTATAAGTACCCTTATGTTAAACGTTGTCAAATGCGAGGGCGTGGAAATCGAGTGCGGCGCAGGGGCAAGTCTTCGCTCGGTTTGTATTGCGGCGCAAAAAAACGGCCTTTCGGGGCTTGAATTTGCATACGGAATACCCGGTACTGTCGGCGGTGCATTCTTTATGAACGCAGGGGCATACGGCGGCGAAATTAAAAATGTTGCCAAAAGTGCCGTTTGCTTAAAAGAAAACGGCGAAATTGTCGAAATTTGTGCAGGGGATATGAATTTCGGTTACAGAACAAGCATTTTTAAAACCGAAAAACTTACCGTTTTGTCGGTAAAACTTGAACTTAAAAAGGGAAAGCCGATCGAAATAAAACAACTTATGGACGATTATTTCTCCCGTCGCACCGATAAGCAACCGCTTGATTATCCGAGTGCGGGAAGCACCTTTAAGCGCCCTGCCGGTTATTTTGCAGGCGCACTTATTGAAAAAAACGGTTTAAAGGGATATTCGTCAGGCGGCGCTGAGGTAAGTCAAAAACACGCCGGCTTTGTAATAAATAAAGGTAATGCTACCGCAAAAGATGTTTTGGCGGTTATGGACGGTGTCAGAAAAAAGGTATATGAAAATGACGGTGTCGAACTTGAAAGCGAGGTCATTTTTGTAGGCAGAAAGGACAAAAACTTATGAAACTTTTAATTGTAACGGGTATGTCGGGCGCAGGTAAATCGCAGGCGGCAAATGTGCTTGAAGATATGGGATATTACTGTGTTGATAATATTCCGCCCCAAATAATTATGTCCTTTGTCGAACTTTCAAAAAGGGGCAGCGAAGAATTCGGCAAACTTGCCGTTGTAACCGATGTTCGCGGCGGCGATACATTTAAGGAACTTTCTAATGTGCTTGACCGTCTTAAAAGGGCAGATGTTGAATATCAAATACTGTTTCTTGATGCGTCGGACGAGTGTTTGGTAAGGCGGTATAAGGAAAACCGCAGAAAACATCCGCTTTGCGATAAGTACGATATTTCGGTGTCGGCGGCAATAAAAAAGGAAAGGGAACTGCTTAAAAAAATTCGCTTTGTTTCGGACTTTGTTCTTGACACAACACTTATTTCAAATTCCCAACTTAAAAAGCAAATATCCGACCTTTTTGCCGAAACACAAAAAGGCGCTATGAATATTATCTGCCGTTCTTTCGGCTTTAAATACGGTATTGATGTTGATGCCGACACGGTATTTGATGTAAGATGTCTTGCAAACCCTTATTATGTTGATAAACTTAAAAAGAAAACGGGCAAAGACAAAGATGTCCGTGATTATGTTATGGAAAACGACCAAAGCATTGTGTTCAAAAAAAGAATAATCGATTTTGTCGATTATGCTTTGCCGCTTTATGCTGACGAGGGCAAAAGTCAGCTTATAATTTCGTTTGGTTGTACAGGCGGAAAACACCGCTCGGTCACCTTTGCCGAAATGCTTTACGAATACTTAAAGGAAAAGGGATATAGTGTAAGTGTTATGCACCGTGACATAGAAAAAGACTGATTAAGGGGGTACAATTTGTGTCCTTTTGTTCCGATATAAAAAATGAACTTAGTAAAATCAGACCGTCTGACTGTTGCAAATTACCGCTGACTTATGGATTTCTGCTTTTCAGCCGGTCTTTTTCGTCAGA
>JAZLFY010000089.1:0-4374 GCA_045616025.1 Acutalibacteraceae bacterium
AAAAAACTGTTTTGTTTCTGCATCCGCCTCGATAACACGAACATCGAAAATATTTGTAAGTTTCATGGTTTCGCGGCTTGGAACACAGATATATATTCCGCTTTTATTTTTGTAAAGACTTGAATTTCTGTAAATCTTATATATGTTTTGAGCCATATACTCGTATTGTTCATCAGGCGCTTTTTTATTATCTTTATCGATATATGACGTTATGGTATCACCGTCAACATACGATAAAGCGATTTCTCCGATTTGATATGCAAAGTCGTTGTATGTTTTGTAAATGTTATTTCTGAAATAGTAATAACCCACAATACAGGTTGACAAACAAATCAATGCTGCCAAGAACAAACAGAACAATGCAAGTTTTGTGTTAATGCGTTTGAATTTGAACATAATTTTATCTCCTTAATATTTTTTTATATAAATGGCGGCTTTACATCTGCATCTTCCGCCGCATATAATACACTTATAATCTTCAAGACCGTACCAAAGGTCTTCTTTATCGCCGATATATTCAAAACCGAATTCATCCATTAATTTCGCCATAGGCGTAAAGCCGTTGTATGTCCACGCAGGAGCAAATACGGCACCGAAACCGTTTGCCTTTATATTATCAAAAATGACCTCATGTAAAAAGTACATTATTCCCCTGTGCTCATACTCTTTATCAAGTACAGCACAACGCGAGTGAATAACCTTTTTACCGCCGGAAATGTCTTCGACATACTTTAAGTCCAACTTAAAATCTTTTGCAAGTTCTTCCTTTTCTTGCGGCATAAGATAGACTATTCCGACAATTCTACCGTCTGCAACGGCAACCTTGCAATAATCGGCATCGGCAATCCATTTAAGATATTCATCCTTTTTGATATACCCTTTTCCGAAACGGTCTTCACAGATTGTTTTTATCCGTTCAAAATCGTCAGCATTTGGAGTTTTAATCAATATTTTATTGTTGCTGTAATCAAGAAATTCCATTTAAAAAGCACCTTAAAAAATAAGCATAAGATTATTTGCACCGAGTGTTTGTTTAAAATTAACAAGCGAAGCGGATTTGAATATCATTTTAAGTCCAAGCAGTTCTTCCGTCATTTCGGAATTTGTGCTGTTTTTCTTATAGAACGAAACGGGGTCGAAAATCTCACCGACATAACGGAAACGAAGCATTACTTCCTCATCAAGTTTACAGACACGGACATCAACATATTGGTCTTTATCCGTACCCAAACAGTTGCCGAGTAAAAAAGTCAACAGTTCCTCAATAGCAAGACTGACCTTCATACACCGTTTCATATCAACTTCGTGTTCTTCACAGTATTCGGAACATTTTTGCGAGGCAAAAACTATATCGTCAACTTTATTCTTTACCGAGAAAGAAATATCCCCGTCGCGTTCAAGCGAAGTATCAAGAAGAAAACTGTCATATTTCGGATTTCTTTTGCGTATAATACGGCATAAAAGTATAAAAGATAAAAGTGTTGCAACCTCACAAACCGTAAAACTGAACCATATTCCCTTTGAGCCGACAAGATATGCAAGCGGTATTCCGAAAACCGCCAACAGCACAAAGGTTCTTAATGCAACAAGCAGTGTGGCAGTCCACTCTCTCTTAATCGCGGTCATATAACTTGTATAAAAAGCATTAATGTACCCGAAAATCATACCCACGCAGGCAAGCGGTAATGCAAATCTGCCCTCGGCAATTACCGCCGCATCGGAAACATTGAAAACCCGAAAGAAAACATTTGATAAAAGAGAAAATACCACCACAAGCGGAATCATTACCGTAAGCCCTATCCTTACCGCACCTTTTATAACCTCGCGTTCACTGTCGTAATCACGCTCACCGAAGAAAACACCGATAAGCGGCAACAAAGCCGACGACATTCCCACAACAACCGAACTTATAAGTCCCATAACATTTCGAAGTACGGTATAGCAGGGCAAAAGATGTGTAAAGCCGGTATTTATAAGAAGCATATTTATAAGTATAATCTGTGCCGATTCAAGCAGATTTGAAAGCCCGTTAGGAACGCCCGAAACGGCAATTTCTTTTAAAGATTTAAAACTGAAAAATCTCCTGACAAAGCCGAGTTCGGTTTTGCCTTTTAAAATAACAACAAAGCCCAAAACCGCAACAACACTCATTGAAACAGTTGTGGCAAAACTTGCCCCCGCTATTCCCATTTTGCATACAGGGCTCATAAACAGTGCGGTTAAAATAATATTTAATACTGTTGAAATCATAAAAAGCGTTGAAGATGCTTTCGGTCTGCCGTCGGTTTTAAGGAAATAGAGCGGTATATATGACATAAGAGTAAATGCGCCGCCGGGGATATAGAATTTAAGATAATCTTTGAACATCTGCTTTTGAACACCGGTAATATCACCGCAAAGCAGGTTTGTTATCCCGTTAAAGAAGATATAAAACACAAGTACCATTACAACCGCCGCAACCGCCAAAACAACGGTGGCGCAGGTGAATATTTTTTTGTATTCCTTAACATCGCCCCTGCCCAGCACTCGGCTTGCAAAAATGCTTGCACCTATACCGACTGTGGCACCGACCGTGTAAAACACAAGATAAACAGGGCTTACAAGCGACATTGCCGAAAGTCCGTTCTCGCCCAAAAAGATACCGACAATTAAGGTATCAATAAACGAGCCGGCAAAAATGAAAAGGGTTGAAATTACGGAATTGACTATAAATTTCAGCGATGCTTTTCTGACAAAAAAATCGTTTTTCTGTAACGAATACTGATTTTCGGCATTTGCTTCCGACATTTCATTTCCCCTTTCTTTAAAATATTTTTATATAATATTATCATAAGCACCTTAAAAAGTAAATACTAAAATAGATAAAACAGTTGTAAAATTTTTCATTTTACAACTGTTCTTTCTATTTGCCTTGACGCAATTTATTAATTTTATCGCGAAGATATGCTGCATGTTCAAATTCAAGAATTTTCGCCGCTTGCTGCATTTCTCTTGTAAGACGGGCAATAAGTTCTTCCCTTTCGGCGCGCGACATCGTTTTAATGCTCTTTTTGCCCTCTGCCTTACTGCCTATTTCAATAATATCCCGTACATCTTTTACAATGGTTTTCGGTGTGATATTATTATCAGTATTGTATTTTTGCTGAATTGCACGGCGCCTTTCGGTTTCCCTTATGGCATTTTCCATTGAACGGGTTACCGTATCGGCATACATTATAACCTCACCATCGGCATTACGGGCGGCTCTGCCTATGGTTTGAACAAGCGATGTTTCGCTTCTTAAAAATCCCTCTTTATCGGCATCAAGTATCGCAACAAGCGACACTTCGGGTATATCAAGTCCCTCTCTTAAAAGGTTAATTCCGACAAGCACATCAAATTCACCGAGCCGCAAATCACGGATAATTTCCATACGCTCCATAGTGTCAATATCATAGTGCATATAACGGACTTTTATGCCGAGATTATCAAGATAATCGGTTAAGTCTTCCGCCATTTTTTTGGTAAGGGTTGTAACAAGTACCCTTTCCCCTTTTTGCGCACGGGTGTTTATTTGATAAACAAGGTCGTCAATTTGCCCCTCCGACTCCTTTACGGTGACAAGCGGGTCCAAAAGTCCGGTAGGACGGATAACCTGCTCAACCACCTGCGCCGCTTTTTGCTTTTCAAAATCGCCCGGTGTGGCGGAAACGAATATTGCCTGATTTATATGCTCATAAAACTCGTCAAAATTAAGCGGACGGTTATCGTAAGCAGACGGCAGACGGAAACCGTATTCAACAAGATTATCTTTTCTGCCCCTATCACCGCCGAACATACCCCGAACCTGCGGTAATGTTACATGCGATTCGTCAACAAAAAGCAGGAAATCGTCCGGAAAATAGTCAAGAAGTGTAAAGGGCGTGCAACCGGGCGGTCTGCCCGAAAGTACACGGGAATAGTTTTCAATGCCCTTGCACGTGCCGATTTCACGAAGCATTTCAATATCATATTCGGTGCGTTGACGAATTCGTTGCGCTTCAATAAGTTTTCCGTTTTCTTCAAAAAACTTTACTCTTTCTTCCATTTCCGCCTTTAAATTATCAAGTGCTTCAATCATTTTGTCCTGCGGAACAATGTAGTGAGAAGCAGGATAAATTGCGGTGTGGGAAAGAACTTCCTTAACCTCACCCGTAAGGGTGTTGATTTCACTTATACGGTCAATTTCGTCCCCGAAAAATTCCACGCGGATAGCATTTTCATAAGCATAAGCAGGGAAAATTTCTACCGTATCACCACGGACACGGAATTTGTTGCGGACAAAATTTATATCATTTCTTTCGTACTGTAAATCGACAAGTTTTTTAATAAGTTCGTCACGGTTTTTCTCCATAC
>JAZLFY010000090.1:0-1738 GCA_045616025.1 Acutalibacteraceae bacterium
GTATGCTTGCTTTTTCGGTTGGGCTTTCTTTGTATCTCGGATTTTTTGTTCCTGCGGGAATTGCGCTTTATTGGGTTGCAAGCAACCTTTTTGCAATAGTTCAACTTTATGCTTTAAATTCGGTTATACCGCCTAAAAAGTATGTTGATTATGAAGCGCTTGAAGAAAGCAGAGAAAAGTTAAACGAAATAAAAAATCTTGCTAATAAAAACAAGACCGCCGTTTCCGAAGAAGATAAAAAGAGAGAAAAAGAAGATTACAAGCGCTTCTTCAGTATTAACAATAAGCATATTGTTATCTATTCCGAAAGAAGCGGGTTTTATAAATACTACAAAGAAATTATTGACGGATTGCTTGCAAAACTTAATGTTTCCATTCACTATGTTACCAATGACCCCAATGATGTAATCTTTGAAATAGCAAAAGAAAACAAACAGATTAAACCTTACTATATCGGTGTTAAAAAACTAATGACACTAATGATGAAAATGGATGCCGATGTTGTTATAATGACAACACCCGACCTTGATAATTTCTATATTAAACGGTCAATTTTAAGAAAAGATATTGAATACATCTTTGTTCCACACGACCCGTCAAGTATGCATATGGGTTTCCGTGAAAATTCACTTGATAATTTTGATACCGTATTTTGCACCGGCAAACACATTAAAGAAGAGGTCAGAGCAAGCGAAAAGGTTTACGGCACAAAGGAAAAAAATCTTGTCGAATTCGGGTATCCTTTAATTGAAAACCTGACAAAGTCTTATGAAAAACTTGAAAAGAACGAAAAAACCGGCAAAAAGCAAATACTTATTGCACCTTCCTGGCAGGAAGACAATTTGCTTGACAGTTGTATTGACAGACTGATAGACGGTCTTTACGGAAAAGATTATAAGATTATCGTCCGCCCCCATCCCGAATATGTCAAACGGTACGGTGAAAAGTTATCCGCACTTACCAAAAAGTATGCCGATAAAACGGGCGAAAATCTTGTTTTTGAACTTGATTTCAGCACAAACACATCGGTTTTTAAATCCGATTTACTTATAACCGACTGGTCGGGTATAGGAATTGAATTTGGTTTTTCAACCTTAAAACCGGTTATTTTCGTAAACACAAAAATTAAAATGGAAAACCCGAATTATGAAAACATAGGAATTGTTCCGCAGGAAATCAGACTGCGTAACGTTCTCGGCAAAGCAATAGAAAAAGAAGATGTTAAAGACATTTCAAGTATTGCAGACGGTCTTTTAGGCAGTAATGAATTTAAAGAAAATGCCTTAAAAGAAAGAAATTCTTACTTTTATAATTTCGGCTCCGGCGGTAAAGCAGGCGTTGAATATATAATAAATAAATTAATCAAAAAATAAATTTAAGGAGTTTATATTATGATAGTTCCACATCAAATGGCTTACATTGACCCTTCACAAATTTCGTATATCGGCGCAAGCATCGGCGCAATCGTTGTTGCAGTCGGCGGCTTTGCGGCAATTTATTGGAGAAAAGCAAAGAAAAAAGTTCAAGATAAGTTAAACATTGAAGATAAAAGTGTTACTGAAACCGAAGAAGCGGTCACATTAAAAGAAACCAACGAAAAATAAATCATAACCACCGGTAAACCGGTGGTATGCACTGCCCCTATAAGGGGCGACTACTGGCTTAACCCCTAAAAGGGGTACAGAAGTTTAGCAACGCATTACAATTTCGGGCAGCCGCTCTCGTGCGGCTGTCTTTT
>JAZLFY010000091.1:0-1109 GCA_045616025.1 Acutalibacteraceae bacterium
GGCGCACCAAAGCACCGGCAGTGTTAATCGAGTACGCATACCACGATAATTATGAAGATGCAGTATGGATACGCGATAATATAAATAAAATTGCCGCAAATACCGTTCTGTCGCTTTGCGATTACTTCGGAATAGCATTTGCCACACCGTAAAAAAGCACCCTGACGGGTGCTTTTTTTAATCGTAATATAATTTTTCAAACGATACTTTTTCTATACTTGAAAAACTGTTTGTCAGTCCGCAAACGGAATACGAATAACCGTCGTTTATATTATACTCTTTAAAGAAATAACGGTTTTTATTAACATTGTGCGTTACCGTAACAGTATCGCTTTTATGTATGCAAAAGGAGTCAAGCGGTAATTTAAGTCCTTGCCCCGTTGCTTTCATAAAACTTTCTTTCAGTGTCCAATATTCAAAGAAACGGTCGGTATTTAAGTTTTCGCCGCTAACTACACAGTTATATTCTTCGTCGAAAAAACACCGTTTAGCAAGGGAAATTGACACCTTTTTGTGCATTTCCACATCACAGCCGACATCTTCCTTTGAAAATGCGGCAAAAACCCGTTTGCCCGAGTGTGAAACATTAAAACAAATTTTGTCGGTATACGGTTTTCCGTTTTCTTTGAATTTAATTTTGTTTTCGTCAACCCCGTAATTTTTAAGAATTATTCCTGCGCCCAACGACAAAACTTTATCTTTTAAAAATCGGCATTTGTCGATTTTTTCTTTTCGGTAGGCAGGCATTAAAGCATAGAAATAATCAAAAATATGTTTTTGATACAAAATTTCGGTGTCGGCATAATAAACCTTAATAATATTCATATCAGTATTCATATTTTTTTCTGTATTTTCTGACCACAATAACACTTATAACAAACGAAATCGCCTCGGTAACGGGCCATGCAAACCAAAGCCCCCACTCGCCGAAAAATTCGGGAAGAATAAGCAACATTATTATAAGAATAACAAGTGTTCGTGAAATTGAAAGTGCAGCAGAAACCTTGCCGTTTAAAAATGCGGTAAGAAGCGCCGAAGCAAAGGTGTTATAACCTACAAACAACCCTGCAAGTAAAAAGAACAAAAGTCCCCGTCTTGTAATGTCGAAA
>JAZLFY010000092.1:0-1840 GCA_045616025.1 Acutalibacteraceae bacterium
ATAAGTCCGCCGCAAAGGATACCGACAAACAAAGAAGAATAAACCTCTTTTGTGATAAGTGCAAGCAAAATTGCTATAAGCGGAGGAATCAATGCCCAAAATGTAGCATATTTCGGTATGGTTTCACGAACAGTGTCAAGAGCTCTGTCGATATTGGTCTTAACATCATCATCATACTGAATATTATCGGCATAATTGTCAACATATTCCTGCGCAGACTCGCCGTCGCTTAAATCGTATTCAACCGCTTCGCCGTCAACATCAACAGTAACGGTTGATGCAGTTTTTGCTGTGTCTGCCGAAGCAGTAGCCGGCTCGTCGCCAAGCGCCGTAAATGTGCCGACAAAAGCAACAACGGCAACGATTAAAGCAAGACAAATCCATCTTGTTGCTTTAATTTTGTTTCTTTTGATTTTTAACACTTTAAAATCAACTCCTCAAATTTTTATATTAAATAAAGGTCGCACCAAAAGCAGTGCGACCTAATAAATAACATAAAGTTAAATATCGAATAGCGCTCCACTTTATCAGTGACAGTATATTACATATTCTGCAATAAACCAACGGCAGTTCATCGGCAAATGAAATACCATTTCGGCGACTTCCCCTTTCATACCACTGTTTTACCGAACTGTTTGTGGCATTACTGATGTAATCGCACCTCTATCGAATATAGTCGTATATTATCATAAAAAATACAATTTGTCAATAATAAAAAATAAGCCGCATAAAAATGCGGCTTAAATAATTAATCGTTAGAATAAGGAAGTAATGCAACCTGACGGGCACGTTTAATAGCCGTGGTCAGTTCACGCTGGTGCATGGCACAAGTGCCGGTAGCACGGCGAGGTAAAATCTTTGCACGTTCGGAAACGAACTTGCGAAGACGGGCAACATCCTTATAATCAATTTCTTCAACACGGTCAACACAAAAATGACAAACCTTTTTGTGCGGCTTTCTGTGAAGCGGTCTTTCAGTTTTTTCCACTTTAAATTCCTCCTAATCAGAAGGGCAAATCATCATCAACGCCGGCATTTGAAACGGTAAAGTCATTAGCATCGGCATTGCTGAAAGATGCGGGTTCTTCGGCACCTGACGGTGCTTGAGAACTGTCTTTTTTACTTTCAACAAACTGTGCATTACTTGCAACAACTTCAAAAGCGGTACGGTTGTTACCGTTTTTATCGGTATATCTGCGAGTTTGAATTGAACCTTCAATGCCAATCATATTGCCCTTATTAAAATATTTGCAGATAAATTCTGCGGTTTGACGCCAAGCAACAATGTTAATAAAATCTGCTTGTTGTTCTTCGCCTGCACGATAGCGGCGACTTACAGCAATGGAAAAAGACGTAACGGAAATACCGTTAGGTGTCGTCTTAAGTTCCGGGTCTGCAGTTAAGCGACCTGTTAAAACTACTAAATTAAACATTTAAAATTCCTCCATTACTTTTTAATTACCATAAGACGAAGTACGCCTTCGGTAATACCGGCAATTCTTTCAAGTTCTGCCGGGAATTCCGGTTCACTTGTAAAGGTGTAGAACACATAGTAACCGTCCGTTTCGTCGTTGATAAGGTATGCAAGTCTGCGCTTACCCCATTCGTCAACGTTTTCGACAGTACCGTGTTTAGCAATAAGGTCGTTAAACTTTTCTTTAAGTGCATTTACGGTATCATCACCGCCTGCAACAGAAAATACAACCGCTGCTTCATACTTGTTTGTCATAACGTTTCACCTCCTCTTGGTCAAATGGCTCCGCTTTTTACGGAGCAAGGAGCTAAATTTTGGGTACAAATTCCCAATTAGCATATCGAATTATATCATTAAAAAATATGC
>JAZLFY010000093.1:0-1295 GCA_045616025.1 Acutalibacteraceae bacterium
GGTGTTCTCGCATATCTATTATAACACCTATTTTGAATTCTGCACTATACTTTTTGTTTTTTCGTCCTGTTTTACCCATAAAAATATGCACCTCCAAAAGTGTCTAACTTTTGGGGTGCATATCAAAAGCGGTGGTTTTTAATTTTACCGTAAATATAAAAGGCACAAAATTTTTGTGCCTTTTAAAATTTTATTCTGCTTTTTTCGGTCTGGTCATAAGGTTTTTTACTGCGGTATCTACCGGTCTGTTTTCATAAAGAATTTCGTAGCAAACCTCAATAATTGCAACCTCTACACCATATTTTTGGGCAAGTTCGTGTGCCATAAGGCAGGCATAATAACCCTCAACCGTGCCGACCTCTTCGAGTGCCTGTTTAATCGGTACACCCCTGCCGACTTTATTACCGAAACGGTTGTTACGGCTATGCTTTGAAGTGCAAGTAACAACCAAGTCTCCGATACCGGTAAGTCCTGCAAATGTGCGCTCATCTGCGCCCATACAAACACCAAGTCGTGCCATTTCGGCAAGACCTCTTGTAATAAGCGCCGCTTTTGAGTTATCGCCAAGTCCCAAACCGTCACATATTCCGGCACAAATTGCTATAACATTTTTTAGCGCACCGCCGAGTTCAACGCCCTTTAAATCATAAGCGGTATATATTCTGAAATGTTCGTTTGAAAGTACATCCTGAACAATAGAAGCCGCCGTCATACTTTTTGATGCGGCAACAATAGATGTAGGAATTTTTCTTGCAACTTCTTCTGCGTGAGAAGGTCCCGATAAAGCAACAATATTATCGCTTGGAAGTTCTTCGCATATAACATCGGTCAAGAATTTAAGTGTTCCCTTTTCAAATCCCTTTGCAACATTAACGGTTATACCGTGTTCTTTAATCCCGGATAATTGTTTTGCAACCGAACGGATGGCAATTGAGGGCACGGCAATAATGGTGATTAACGACCCTGAAGCACAGTTAATATCATTTGTAATATTTATATCTTTCGGAATAATAACATCTTTTAATAACTTTTCATTTGTGCGTTTAGTCAATAGTAATTCAACCTCATTATCAAAGGGTGACCAGATATTAACCTCATGTCCGCATTCGAAAGCATTCATAGCAAGCGCAATTCCCCATCCGCCTGCGCCAAGTACAGTGATTTTAGCCATTATTTTCTCCTTATTCTGATTTTTGATTCTTCGCCGTTAAGTAAGCGCTTTATATTAGGTATATGTTTAATAATAATTATAGCACCCATTAAAATTCCCATAATCGCTTGCGGCAAAAAAAGTG
>JAZLFY010000094.1:0-1821 GCA_045616025.1 Acutalibacteraceae bacterium
AACGGTCCCTCTTCGGAATTGTCTATTGCAACTACCGTGCAGGGTGTTCCCTCTATATCATAGGTAGAGCCGATAACAAGTTCACTTGCCGAACCGTTATATTTTTTAATTGTAAGTTCATCGCCGTTTCTTGTAAATTCAAAATCATCAAGCGGTGCGGGTTCAAGTTTCTTTTCCTTAACCGTTACGGTTGCGGTTTGTACGGTTGCTGCAATGGGGCTTTCGTTATATTTAAGGAAATTGATTATGCTGAAGCCGAAATCGTAATCGTCAAGCGCCGCTTCTTCATCAACCTTAAAGGTGAAATATGCAATAGTGCCGTTTTTATCGGTATCGGCTCTGCCGTATTTCCATGTCATAAGGTTAAACGATGATGTCGGGTCAATGTTTACAACGCCTTCGTCGGCAATGTTGCCGTTTTCAGCACTTACAAGTTTAAACACGGTGTTGTCAAACAACATCTGTCCGTAAAGATATGCACAACCGGTGTTATTGCTGATATTAAGTCCGATTTTAACGGTGTCGCCGGGATAAACCTCTGTATCGGAGAAACCGATAACCGGTGAGGTTGTTGCGCTAACCGAAATTGCGGCGGCGGAAATGGTTGAAACAACCATTACGACCGTTAATAAAAATGATATTACTTTTTTCATTTTCTATTCCCCCTTATTGCGGTCCGAGCGGAACGGACGACTGTCCCGTTTGCGGATCAAGATTAAGCAAATATTTGGTAAACCGTAAATCGTCTGTACCGTCAACCACTCCGTCATAAGCAACATCGGCGGCAAGAATATCTATATCCACGGTCGACTCTCCGGTTTGCGGGTTAAGGTTAAGTAAGTATTTTGTAAGACGCAAATCGTCTGTACCGTCTACTACACCGTCGGCATTAATATCCCCGTAAAGTATCGCGGTGGCTTTACCGCTTGTGGCGGCACCGACAATGCTTGTACCGTCTGAAAACAGACACTCGGTTACGGCAATGTCAAATTCCTTACTGCCTTTAACGGTCTGCGGTAAATCAAACTTCAAAGTAGCAACCGTGCCGTCCTCAAAAACCTTATATCCGTAAAGAAGAACATACATTTCGTTCTGCGAATAATTTGTATTGTGTGATTCAAAGATGCCCTCGGGCAACGAAATTTCGGGTTCTTTTGCCGTGAGGTTTTCGTTATCGTACTTAATCTTAAAGGCAATACCCTTAACATCGGTACCGTTACCGCAAAAGTCAACCTTTAAGGATGCAGTAGTGTTTGCCTTGCCCTTTACTGTTTCAACAATAATTGCAGGACCGCTCGCAGCAAAAACACCGCTGTATGCTATACAAGCAAAAAGCGACAATATAACCGCAGCGATAAGAAATATACTGCATATTTTCTTAAAAACATTCATACATAAAGCCCCATTTCAAAGCATCTTTTATTCTGTAAAAAACCATAATGATACAACTTATCTATTTTCTCTTATATTTTATCACAAGTTGCAGTAAAATGCAATAACAATTATTGCTTTTTTTGTGCATTGTGACCTTTGGCAAAAATGCCTGTCTTTTTTTGTGCAAAATATCAAAACCGCTTGACTTTTAACACCTTATAAAGTACAATAATCAGTAATATGCGGGTATGGTGGAATTGGCAGACACGCATGATTCAGGTTCATGTGCGAAAGCATGCAGGTTCAAGTCCTGTTACCCGCACCAAAGCATTCAAACCCGAACCTTTTACCAATCGGTGATACGTTCGGGTTTGTTGTTTACTTCTAAAACAATTACATAGTTCTATTGCTGACAAAAGCGGTGGTGCAGACCAAAATCTGCACCAC
>JAZLFY010000095.1:0-8598 GCA_045616025.1 Acutalibacteraceae bacterium
ATTTTACTGTTACTGTGTTATCGGAGTTGTATGTTACCGCATTGATATCGGCGGTAATATTGTCAACAACCTTAAAGTAATCTTCTTTAGTTTTAAAAGCCGGTTTGAAATCTTTAAGAATGCTTTTTGCGATTTCGGCATCGTTTGATAACAGTTTATAAAGCGTACCGACCTGTGTTTTTGCACTTTGTACGCACGCAAGATACGGGTCTGTTATATGGAAATTTTCCGAATGTCCGAATCCCGTGGCACCTGCACAGTTCGGGTGAATAATAGGCATCAGCATACTGACATCGCCCATATCACTGCAACCTCCGCCGATATTGTCGGTAAAGACTAAGTCACTTTCGTCAAAGAGCATGGTGCATACATCATAATATGCTTTTAAAAATGTTTTATCATAACTGCGCGGAGCCATACCGTGCATATCGTGAAGCTCAAGTTCGCAACCCATAGCCGCCGCAACACCTGCAAAAGCACGGTTAACTTTATCGTTTTCACGCTTCATGGCTTCCATTGTGAACGCACGAATATAACTTTCAACCTTTACTGTTGACGGTATGGCATTTACCGCATCGCCGCCGGCGGTAATTATCGGGTGGAAACGCACATTTTCTTCATCTTTAAATGTTTCTCTTAATGCATTTGCAACACTCATTGCATTTGTTGCGGCATAAAGAGCGTTTATTCCGTTATACGGTGCGCCGCCTGCATGGGAACTTTTACCTTTGAATACGGCGGTTTTTAAAATGCAACCGTTTGAACCCATACCGCTGAAAACGCAAGTGTTTTGACGGGATGTGGTATGTACCATAAATGCCATATCAACACCGTCTAAATAACCTCTGTATAAAAATTCCTGTTTACCTGCAGGGTATTTGATAATACCTTGTTTGATAAGTTCACTGCGGAATTCAAGTTCGATTTCTTCTTCCGCCGGAACGGCAAAAAGTCGAATTTTTCCGCAAAGTCCGTCCAAAGCGCCCGGTTCTTTAAGAGCCGCCGCAACACCTAAAACTGCCGCACACTGACAGTTGTGTCCGCAAGCATGAACGGCGCCGGTTTCTTTATCACACTCTTTGTGCGTGTTGATTAAAAGAGAGTCCATTTCGCCGAATACCGCAACGGTAGGACCGGGTTTCCCGGTATCAATTTCGGTATAGAAACCGGGGATATTATCGGCTTCGATAAGCGAATAACCGAGTTTTTCATATTGTTCTTTGAGATACTTGTGGGTTTTCCACTCTTTGTATCCCGGTTCGGGGTTGTTCCAAATCTGTCGTTCGGCGGTTAAAATTAAATCTTTATATTTTTCAACCGCTTCAAAGAGTTTTTCATAATTCCTTTCCATAATTATACCTCCGATAATTTAAACGGTTTATACACCGTAATATTTTTAGCTTTAGCACTGTCACTTATAAAACCGTGGCATGTAAACAAAATGATTTGGTTGTTCTTTGAATATTCATTTAAAAAATCTAAAGCATTAATTAGTCTTGTGTCGTCGTATTGCGAGAGTGAATCGTCAAGGAAAACGGGCAACGGCTCTTCGTTTGACAATAGGGAAGATATTGCAAGCCGCAAACTTAAATACGCTTGGTCAACCGTTCCTTTGCTTAAAAACTCATAGTTTCGCATACCGAAAATATCGCTTTGCTCTGCCGAAATATCCAATTGGTTACTTACATTAACCGTTTTATATGTACCCGATGTTAGTCGGCTGAAGTTTTCGCCCGTGACCTTTTCAAGTACAGAACCGTAACTTTTCCGCATTTGTGCGGCGCTATCTGTTAATACTTCTGCGGCAATATCCACGGCTTTGCAAAACTCAATTTCCGTCTGTAATTCCTGCTTTTGCTCGTCAATTTGGCGGGAGAGGGTAATGGGTGGTATAAAATCTCTGAATCCCGTTTTAAGAGTTGTCTCAATTTCGGTAATTTCTTCTTTTAAAGCGGTAATTTCACTGTTTAATTCTTCTGCCTTTTCTTTTTCCGCTTCAAAATCAATATCCGAATATGTGTTTTGATTTAGTTTTTTGGCTTTTTCTTTTGCTTCTTCAAGTGTTAAGTTGCCTATGTCGGCAGAAAGGACGGATAATTGCACTTTAATTTCTTTTGCTTTGTCAAGCGGTTCTTCAAAAGATTTTAAAATTTCCTTTATTTCCTCAATGCTTTCGGTTTGTTTGTATTTTGAGAAATAAAGTAAAACTTCCGCTTTGGCTTTTTCTGCTTTTTCGTTGTACTGCGAAAGTATATCCTTTTTCGCCTTTATTTCGGATAATTTGTGCTCTAAAACGGCACTGTCGGCATTAAGTTCGGAAGTAATGGTTGAAAGTTCGCTGATTGCTTTTGCCGCTTTTTCGCTTATTTCTGCCTTTTGACCGCGAAGATTTGTAAGTTCTTCGTTTATCTTTTCCGCTTTTTTATTCTCGGTCGGGTTTTTAATGTTAAGAATAATGTTGACTATAAGTAAAACCGCACCGATAGCCGCCGGAATGTAATTTATAAATACGCATGCCAAAAGCAAAATGCTGAGAACATACAAAACAATATTGACGGGTTTTGTCTTTTTAACTTTTTTGCTGTTTTCGGCTTCATACTCTGCGGTCTTTTCGAAAATTAAACCCGAAAGGGAAGTTGATTTTTCTTCAAGTCCTTTAATTTTATCCTTTAATTCTTCACTTCTTTTTGAAAGTTCTTTTTTTGAAGTTTCGTTTGCTTTTTGAACACTGCTGTTTAAAGTTTCAATTTCACTTTCGGTATCTTTGCATTTTGCGGTAAACTTATCGTAATTTGAAAGTCCCATTGTAACCGTGTTTAAAAACATTTGATTAACAGTGGTGTTGTCGGACATTTTTAGGGTTTCGTTAATCTTTTTCAGTTCTTCGCTTTTTTCGATATACGACTTAATTTTCTGCGAATTTTTAATATCATTTTCACTGTCGGTTATCTTTTTTACTTTTTGTTGGTTTATCTCGGCAACTTTTAGTTCTTTAAGACGGTTTTCAAGCCGTTTTGCAAGTTCGGTTTTCTCTTTTGCCTCGATTTCGGAAACCTTTAATTTTTCTTCTAAAACCTTATAACCGTTAAGTTTTTGAACAAGAGTACCTGCTTTGCCGGTTTTACTTAACATCTTGTTTTTTGTGCCTGTAAGGTTTTTAAGAACGGTGTTTTCGCTTATTTCGGTATCGCCTGTAAATGAAACATTTGAAAGTTTTGCGTTCAAATCACTTCCTGCGGCATCGTCATATAGAAAAACAGTATCGTTATCAATAAAAACACTGCGGCTGAATGCTTCTTCACAAATGCCGAAAAATCGCGCTCCGATGTTCTTTTCACAGTCTTCGGTTTTGCCGGTATCTTTGTTTATCAGTGTAACACGGTCTGAAGAGTCGTTGTTTTTAAACTCTCTTTCAAGTAAATATGTAACGCCCAAATGGGTAAAGTTAATTCTTCCGCCCATTATTCCGCCCTGCCAAGGGGTATATTTTTCACGGACGGACATTTTGCCTCTGCGCTTATTACCCGTGCCGTAAAACATTGCTTTAATAAAACTCATTACGGTTGTTTTGCCGTTCTCATTTTCACCGAAAACAACATTTAACCCGTCTGATAAATCAAGCGAAAAATCTTTAAGTGTTCCGAAAGCGGAGATGTAAATACTGTTAATTTTCATTAAAGGTCACCTCCCGAACAAATGCTTTAAGCCCAAGATTAAGAGCATATTCAAGGGTATGCTTTTCGCTTTCGTTTGCATTTTCAATTTTTTCGAGCATATTTTTAACAAATATTCCTTTAAGGGAGGGCTCGTCTTTTAAAACATCCAAATCGTATTTTACCTGTGTTTTGTCCTTAACCTTTGCAAAATATACCTGCTCATTTAAACGGGTGGCAATTTCTTCTGCCGAAATTTCGCTGTTTTCTTCGATTTCGCCCGTAAGGGTAATGCGGTAAAGGTTGTTGACAAAATCGTTTGAGTATTTATTTTTAAGCATATTTAAAATGTTTTCTCCTGCTTCTGCGCTTGAAGAACAACCCGAAATATCAACAGTTTCTCTTATATGAGTGCGAAAAGCGGTATTCACAAAAGAAAGCTCAACATTTTCTTTGGAAATCTCGACAATATAAACACCCTTTTCGCCCGATTCGTCAAATCCCTGACCTTCGGGGCAACCGCAGTAAGAAAATGTAACATTTCCGATTTTTCCTGCTTCACTTCTTTTATGAATATGTCCAAGTGCAATATAATTCATACCGCTGTTTTTAATAAAATCTCGGCTTATGGGGTTATAATGCACCGAACTGTCGGCAGAAAAATCACCGTGAATGCACATAATATTTATAAAATCGTCATCAGCAGGGGAAAGGGTGAATTCATTTTCGCCTTCGCAGTAAACCTCTTTAAAAGACCTGCCGTAAATACGCACCTTTTCTTCATTAAAGGTAAAACAACTGTCGGCAGTGCCGAAAACATAAAGATTAGAGGGTAGTTTGTATTTTAAAAACGGGGACGAAAAATCAAGCGGGTCGTGGTTGCCTGCCGCAAAAATAAAATTGATTTGGTTTGCTTCGCTAATACAGTCAATAATTCTGTTGAAAAAAGAAAATTCAACATTGTTACTGTCAAGCAAATCGCCTGCAATAAGCACAAATTTAACGCTTTCTTCCTTTGCAAGTTTAATAATTCTTTCAAAGGTAAGTAATGTTTCGTTTTGCCTTTGCTTTGCTTTGAGTCCCAAAAAACTCTGTGCGGCGCCGATATGCAGGTCGGCACAGTGTAAAAATTTTACATCAGGCATATTTCGTTCCCCTTTTATAATTCTTAAAATATTGTATCACTATTTAATTATTTATTCAAGAAAATATTGCCTTTATTATAAAAATGTTTTATAATAATTTTAATAGTGTAAATAGGGGGAGTGTTTATGGATATAAACGTAGGCGACATTGTCGTTATGAAAAAGAGTCACCCTTGTAAAAACAACGAATTTACGGTAAGCCGAATCGGTATGGATTTTAAACTTATCTGCAATAAATGCGGACACGAAATTATGTTACCGAGAAAAGCGGCGGAAAAGAATATTAAAAAAATAATCACTAAAAACGGAGAACAGTAAATGTTTGAAAAATTAGCGGCAGTTGAAAACAGATATGAACAAATAGCGGTTGAATTAACCCGTCCCGAAGTGGCGACGGATAATGTTTTGTTCACCAAACTTATGAAGGAACACGGCGAACTGACACCCATTGTCGAAAAATACCGTGAATATACCGCTGCACAAAAGTCACTTGAGGAAGCGGAAGAAATATTATCTTCGGGCGGCGCCGATAAAGATTTAAAAGAACTTGCCGAAGAAGAATTAAAAGAAGCCAAAGAAACAATTTTAAAAACATCGGAAGAACTTAAACTTCTGCTTTTGCCGAAAGACCCCAATGACGAAAAAAATGTTATTGTTGAAATTCGCGGCGGTGCAGGGGGCGAAGAAGCGGCGCTTTTCGCCGGCTCGCTTTTCAGGATGTATTCAATGTATGCCGATGCAAAACACTATACGGTTGATATTACAAGTGCAAACGAAACCGAACTTGGCGGATATAAAGAAATCAGTTTTATGATAGAGGGTAGGGGCGCATACTCGAAATTCAAGTATGAAAGCGGTGTTCATCGTGTTCAACGCGTACCCGATACCGAAACACAGGGCAGAATACACACATCAACCGTAACTGTTGCCGTTCTTCCCGAAGCCGATGAGGTTGAATTTGAACTTAACCCTGCCGACCTTAAAATTGATACTTTCCGTTCTTCGGGCGCAGGCGGTCAGCATATCAACAAAACATCTTCCGCTATCCGTGTAACACATATTCCCACGGGTACGGTTGTTGAATGTCAGGACGAACGCAGTCAGTTTAAGAATAAGGATAAAGCCCTTAAAGTTTTGCGTGCCCGTCTTTTCGATGCCGAAAAAGCAAAGGCTGATGCCGCAATTGCATCCGACCGTAAAAGTCAGGTCGGAACGGGCGACAGAAGCGAGCGCATACGCACATATAACTATCCCCAAGGTCGTGTTACCGACCATAGAATCGGTCTTACACTTTATAAACTTGATAATATTCTTAACGGTGATATTGACGAAATTGTCGATGCGCTTACAACCTTTTACAGAACAGAGGCGTTAAAAGAACAGGAAAATGGAAACTAAAATATTTAATGCCGTAAGCGGCGATTATCAAAAATCGGTAAACGCTGCATCGGAAATATTAAAGAACGGCGGAATTGTTGCAATTCCCACCGAAACGGTTTACGGGCTTGCGGCAAGTGCATTTGATGATAATGCCATAAAATCGGTTTTTACCGCAAAGGGCAGACCGCAGGATAATCCGCTTATTGTTCATATAAGTTCACTTTCAATGCTTTCGCGTGTTGCGGTTGATGTACCCGAAACCGCTTACATTTTGGCGGATAAATTCTGGCCCGGTCCGCTTACACTTATTTTGCCGAAAAACGAAAAAATTGCAAAAAGTGTATCGGCAGGACTTTCCACCGTTGCGGTAAGATTTCCAAGTGAAAAAATCGCAACCGATATTATTTCAAAAGCCGATTTACCCCTTGCCGCGCCGTCTGCCAACCTTTCGGGCAGACCGAGTCCAACAACCGCAAACCATGTTATTGCCGATTTAAACGGCAAAATTGACGGTATCGTTATCGGTAATGACTGTGAAGTTGGGGTTGAATCTACGGTTGTTTCTCTTGTCACAAATCCACCCCGTCTTTTAAGACCGGGCGCTGTAACGTTTGAACAACTTTTAACCGTTATTCCCGATTTGTCGGTTGATAAAGCCGTACTTTCCGAACCGGAAAAGGACGAAAAGGTCGCTTCCCCCGGTATGAAATATAAACACTATGCACCGAAAACCGAAACCTATTTGGTCGAGGGCGATAACTTTGCTTTCGCCGAATTTGTAAATAAAAAGAAAAATGCCGTTTCTGTCTGTTTTGAAGAGGATGCGGAATTAATCACGGGTAAAAAAATCATTTACGGCAAAATGACCGATACCAAAACACTTGCCAAAAATGTTTTTTCGGTACTTCGCACGGTTGATACTTTGGGTGTAGATACGGTTTTCGTTCACGCACCCGAAAAAAGCGGTGTCGGTCTTGCGGTTTATAACCGCCTTATCCGTGCGGCGGCATTCAGGGTGATAAAGTTATGAGGTTTATTTTAGGTTTGACCGGTCCTACGGGTGCCGGCAAAAGCGAGTGTGCGGCATTAGCCGAAAATCTCGGCTTTCAGGTTATAGACTGCGATAAGGTTGCAAGGGAAGCAACAGAAAAAGGCAGTCCTGCACTTCTTGAGCTTACAAAGGTTTTCGGAACCGATATTTTAAATGCCGACGGTACACTTAATCGAAAATCACTTGCAAATAAGGCATTTAAAACACCCGAAAACACCGAACTTTTAAATAATACGGTTTTGCCGTTTATTGCGGAACTTATTAAGTCAAGAATAAACGGAGAAAAAGTTTTACTTGATGCACCAACCCTATTTGAAAGCGGAATTGACGGAATATGTAACAAAACTGTTGCGGTACTCTCCGACACCGAAAACCGTCTTTTAAGGATAAAAGGGCGGGATAAAATTGACGACTCTGCGGCGTGGCTTCGTATAAATGCCGGCAAAAATGACGAATATTATTTAAGTAAAGCCGATAAATGTTTTTATAATAACGACGACCTTGATTTGTTTAAAAATGAATTTAAAAAATATTTAACCGAACTATTTGAAAGGAATTGATTATTGTGGCAAACAGCACATCAAAAAAGCTAAAAGAAAAACTCTTTTACGAAAAGAAAAACGGTTTTCTGGTTTTGGACGATAAAACCGTAAATGCGGCATACGATTATGCCGAGGGGTATAAGGCATTTATCAAAGACTCCAAAACCGAAAGGGAAGCCTGCGAAAATGCAATAGAAATGGCAAAGAAAAAGGGCTTTTCCGAATATAAACGCGGCAAAAAGTATAAAGCAGGGGATAAAATTTTCTTTAATAACAGGGGAAAGACGGTTGCGTTTGTCGTAATCGGTAAAGAAAATCCCGAAAACGGCTTTAAAATTACTGCTGCGCATATCGACTCACCCCGTCTTGATTTAAAACCCAATCCGCTTTATGAAGATATTGAAATGGCGCTTTTGAAAACCCACTATTACGGCGGTATTAAGAAGTATCAGTGGCCTACCGTTCCGCTTGCTCTCCACGGTGTATTTGTTAAAACCGACGGCACAAAGGTAAATGTAAATATCGGTGAAAATGAAGACGAGCCGAAATTTGTCGTAAACGACCTTTTGCCGCATCTTGCAGGCGAACAGATTAAGCGCACATTAAGTGAGGGTATAAAGGGCGAAGAACTTAATATTCTTGTCGGCAGCAGACCGTTTAAGGATGACGAGGGAAGCGAACTTGTAAAACTTAATATTTTGAAACTCTTAAACGAAAAATACGGTGTAACCGAAGAAGATTTTCTTTCTGCCGAACTTGAAGCCGTTCCTGCCGTTAAACCGGCGGATATCGGCTTTGACCGTTCACTTATCGGCGGTTACGGCCAG
>JAZLFY010000096.1:0-2499 GCA_045616025.1 Acutalibacteraceae bacterium
ACATTGAAAAAATAAGGAATGAAAAGGGAATTAAGCAGGAAGAACTCGCAAAAGAAATGGGTGTTTCCCGTCAGACAATCAGTTCCCTTGAAAACGGAAGATATAATCCGTCAATAATTTTAGCATATAAAATTTCAAAATATTTCGGTCTTACAATAGAAGAAATTTTTGATTTTGAGGAGGAAAACTTATGAAAGGCAGAAGAATAGTTGTAAATGTTCTTGTAATGCTTTTGGGCATTGCACTTATCGTTATGGGCTTTTTCGGTATTGTCGATAATGCCCTTTCGGCTTTCGGTGTCGGATTTTTGGTTGTCGGTACGGCTAATTTTATAAGGGGTATAAAGTACAAAACAAACCCCGAATATAAAGAAAAGGTCGATACGGCAAACAACGACGAAAGAAACCGTTATATAAGTATGAAAGCGTGGGCGGTGTCGGGCTATATATCCGTACTTGCCGCCGCCGTTACCGCAATAACATTTGCGGCAATGTCAAAACGGGAATATATGCAACTTTGCGCATATTTTGTTTGTGTGGTGTTGCTTGTATATGTTGTTTCGTATTATATTATTTCAAAAAAGAATTAGGAGAAAACTATGACAGAACAAATCGAAAAACGGCTTTTTGAATTGTCAGACGAAAAATACCGTGCATTTCAAAGCAAACTTATGCCCAATGTACCTATTGAAAAGATAATCGGTGTTCGCACTCCGCTTTTAAGAAATCTTGCAAAAGAACTTGTTAAATGCGAGGGTATAGAAGAATTTTTAAACGAACTGCCCCACCGGTATTATGACGAATATAATCTTCACGGCTTTATAATCTCGCTTATCAAAGACTATGATACCGCCGTGTCCCGTGTGGACGAACTTTTACCCTTTGTTGATAACTGGGCGACCTGCGATTTGCTGTCTCCCAAAGTTTTCGCCAAAAACCGCGAATCACTTAAAACGGAAATCAAACGGTGGCTTAAATCGGATAAACCGTTTACCATCCGTTTCGGTATTGAAATGGTAATGAGCCATTATCTCGATAAAGATTTTGATGCTTCATATCTTAAAAAAATTTCAAAAATCAGAAGTGACGAATACTATGTTAATATGATGATTGCGTGGTATTTCGCAACGGCACTTGCCAAACAGTGGGACAGCACCCTGCCGTATATCGAAAACAAAAATCTTGATGTTTGGGTGCATAATAAAACCATACAAAAAGCGGTGGAAAGTTACCGCATAACAGAAGACCAAAAAGAATATCTTAAATCATTAAAAATTAAAAAGCAGGGATAATATGGAATTTATAAATTATGCTCACCGTGGGGCAAGTGCCTACGCCCCCGAAAAT
Source organism: Acutalibacteraceae bacterium (assembly GCA_045616025.1). GTDB lineage: Bacteria > Bacillota > Clostridia > Oscillospirales > Acutalibacteraceae > UBA737. Next base: position 1,347 of record JAZLFY010000096.1, read on the forward strand.
ACACAGTCGTCCTTTAAATTGGGAATGGAAATGGGCGCAAACGGTGTTGAAACCGATGTTCGCCTTACAAAAGATAATGTCCCCGTTTTGTTTCACGACAAAACATTAAAGCGTATGGCAGACCGCCCCGATTTGACGGTTGAGGGCAGCACCTATGAAGAGTTGCTTGAATTTAACTTTATAAAGAACGGCACAACCGATAAAATAATGAAATTTGAAGATTTTTTAGGGGAGTTTTCAAACGAAAATATTTATTTTGCAATAGAACTTAAAGGCGAAAATGTTGAGAAAATAACCGCCGATTTACTGCGTAAATACGAAATGCAAAATAAAACCACCGTAACATCGGCAAATTATGAAGAACTAAAACGGTTTAGAAAATACGCCCCCGAATTCAAGACGGGTTATCTGACCGATGAGGTGGACGAAAAATTGCTTCTTGATATGAAACAAAACGGCATTACCGAACTTTGCCCCGTTGTCGATATAATAGACAGCGAAAAGGTAAAAAGCTGGAAAGAACTCGGCTTTTCGGTAAGAACGTGGGGAATAAAGGACACAAATCTTATGGAATACGCCGTAAATTGCGGCGTTGACGGTATGACGGTCAATTTCCCCGACAAACTGAAATCGTTTTTAATATCCCGTTAGGACAACTCGAATTAAAAAAACACTTGCGAAAGCAAGTGTTTTTTTTATCGGAGTGTTCATAATGGACTTGGTTGCGGTTAATGATATATTTGCCTTTCGGCAAATATGATATAATAACGGTTAATTATCTTCCGCAAACTTCGGCAGGATAAAAGATTTGTGTAAAAAATTAATGCACAAAAAAAGAATGCCCTTATAGGAACTCAAATCCTATAAGAACATTCAAAATGGTGCGCCGAAGCATTCTATACTCGAACCGTTTACCTCTTTGAGAGTAACGGTTTTACATTCTTCCTTATAATTGAAACTGATAACAAGTTTATCATCATACAGATAAACCGAGTTTACAAAACTGTTTATCAGTCTCTGTTTGTGTTCTTTCTTCACGACTTCCATCTTTTGAAATCTTCTAAGCCAGAACATCAAGCCCTCTTTCGTGATTGTCGGGCGTTTCATCTCTTCTTTGATGATTTTCAGTTCTAATTCGTTTTTCGTTTGTTCA
>JAZLFY010000097.1:0-3761 GCA_045616025.1 Acutalibacteraceae bacterium
TTGATGTTTACGAAGAAGAATCCGATGTGTTTTTTGAAGACTTTTCAGACCATATAATAGATGACGATTTGCTTGCCCGACTTATTTCAATGCCAAATGTAATAGTAACATCACATCAGGCATTTTTAACCGAAGAAGCACTCGGGAATATTGCCGAAACCACCGTTGGAAATATTATAGAGTACAGTAAAAACGGCAAATGCGAAAACGAAATCGGTTTATAAATGTTAAAATGTTAATTTTAATGTTAATTTTTGTTAATTTTTTAAAAACCTAACACAAAAAATGTTAGGTTTTTTCTTGACTTTAATGCACATAAGTGATAATATATACTTGGATAAATAGGGAAAAGGAAAGCGGTGTTGAAAATGATAGACGAAAGACGGGAAAACATCAAAAAAATTCTCTCTAAAAACGGCGTTGTTTACCTTAAAGATTTAGAAAAACTTTATCCCGAACTTTCTTCTATGACACTGCGCAGAGATTTGGAAGCACTCCAAAATTCCGGCTTTGCCGTTAAAATTCGCGGCGGCGCCCGTTCTTCCGAAGTGTCCTCACTTATCGAGCCGATTTACGGCAACCGTGCAAAAGAACATCTTGACAGTAAACGGAATATTGCCGCAAAGGCGCTTTCCTACATAGAAACGGGCAGAAGTGTGTTTTTGGACTCGGGAACAACCGTTATGGAACTTGCAAAGATTTTGCCCGATAAAAAACTCAACATTTTAACAAGCGGCCCTAATATCGCAATTGAAATTCTTAAAAAAATGAGCCCTGCGGTAAATCTTATCGGCGGCAATATTAACCGTGATAATTTATCGGTTTCGGGGGCGCAGGCACTTTCCTTTGTTAAAAGTGTGAATATTGATATTGCCTTTATGGCACCTACGGGTGTTACGGCGGAAAACGGTTTTACCTGCGGCAACTATACCGAATTTGAGGTAAAACGGGCAATAGTTAAAAAGGCAAACAAGGTAATCGTTCTTATGGACGGGTCAAAGTTTGACCGTTCACTGCCCTTTACCTTTGCAACCCTTAAAGATATTGATGTTATTGTGTCCGATGCCGAATTTACCGATTCTTTTCTTAAAAAGGCAAAACAAAACGGTGTAAATGTTATAAAGGTTTAGTTATTTATTCTGTTAAAGCAGATAAAATAAAAAATTATTTTTGAAAGGATGATATAAAACATGGCTACTGCAGTACTTATGCCTAAGGTTGGTATAACGGTTGAAAGTTGCGTTATAACCAAATGGCATAAACAGGAAGGCGACGCTGTTAAAGCAGGCGACGTACTTTTCTCTTACGAAACCGATAAAGCATCGGTTGAAGAAGAAGCCAAAGTAGACGGCACTCTTATCAAGATTTTTGCCGGCGAAGGGGACGATGTTCCGTGTCTTACCAATGTTGCCGTAATCGGTAACCCCGGTGAAGATGTAAGCGAATTTGCTCCTGCCGGTGATGAAGAAGAGCCGGAAAAGGAAGAAAAGGAAGAGGCACCCGCCCAATCTCCCGTACAGAAAGAGGCAACACCCGTTGCCGCCCCTGTTCGTGAAGCAGGCGAAAAAATCAAAATCTCTCCCCGTGCAAAAACACTTGCCGCAAAATTGGGTGTTGACCCCGCACTTGTTGCAGGTACAGGCCCCTACGGAAGAATAGTTTCCGAAGATATTGAAGCCGCTGCGGCTTCCGGAAAGGTATTCACAAAGGCGGCTCTCGGTGTTGAGGGTGCACAAAATGCAACCGGCACCGGCATCGGCGGCAGAGTTACAATAGGCGATATTGATGCAGGCACTCCCATTTCTGCAGTGGAAACCGCATCGGAAGCAGAATTTGAAGATGTTCCGCTTTCAAATATCCGCAAGGTTATTGCCCGTTCTATGACCGCTTCTCTCTCCACCATGGCTCAACTTACCCTTAACAGTTCGTTTGATGCCACCAAACTTTTAGCATACAGAAAAGCGCTTAAAAACGGCGGCGAGGCACTCGGCGTAAACGGAATTACCATATCCGATATTATCATTTATGCCGTTGCACGCACGGTTGTAAATTATAAATCACTTAACGCTCACCTTTTGGACGATAAGATGAGATCGTTTAACCGCGCACACATCGGTATCGCTTGCGACACCGATCAGGGACTTAAAGTTCCCACCCTCTTTAATGCAGACAAGATGTCACTTCTTGACATTTCACAAAAATCAAAGACAATCATTGCCGATACCAAGTCAGGTAAAATCGGCCCTGATTTGCTTCAGGGTGCAACCTTTACCGTATCTAATTTAGGTACTGCAGGGGTTGAAAGTTTCACTCCGGTTATCAATCCTCCGCAGACGGGTATTTTGGGACTTTGCGCCACTACCGAGCGTGTTCGCACGGTTGACGGTGTAATCACCACCTATCCGGCAATGGGACTTTCACTTACCTTTGACCACAGAGCGCTTGACGGTGCTTTGGCGGCTCAGTTCCTTAAAGAACTTTGTACGAATTTGGAACACATTGACTTGCTTCTTGCAAAGTAATTGAGGTGCATTATGGAAATTTATGATTTAATCGTTTTGGGCGGCGGCCCGGCAGGTTATCTTGCAGGCGAACGCGCAGGACATGCAGGTCTTAAAACACTTGTTATCGAAAAACGCGCACTCGGCGGTGTTTGTCTTAACGAGGGTTGCGTTCCTTCAAAAACCTTCCTTAACAGCGCAAAAATTTATGAACACGCCAACGGCGGCGGTGAGGTTTACGGTGTAACCACCACCGGTGCTTCTATTGACCAGAAAAAGGTTGTAGAGCGCAAAAACCGTGTTGTCAACACACTTGTTTCGGGTGTCGGTATGCAACTTAAAAAGAATAAGGTTGACGTTGTTATGGCACACGGCAACATTTTGGGCAAAACCGAAGAGGGCTTTAAACTTGAAGCCGACGGCAAAGAATACATAGGTAAAAAACTTATTATCGCCACCGGTTCGGAAGCGGTATTACCGCCTATTCCCGGTCTTCGTGAATCGGTTGAAAGCGGTTTCGGTCTTACTAACCGTGAAATTCTTGACCTTACCGAAATCCCCGAAAAGTTGGTTGTAATCGGCGGCGGTGTAATCGGTCTTGAAATGGCATCCTATTTTAATTCGGTAGGAAGCGAAGTGACCGTTATCGAAATGCTCGACCACATCGCAGGCAATACCGACCGTGAAATTTCCGGAATTTTGCAGAAGAACTACGAAAAGAAGGGAATTATTTTCAAACTCGGTTGCAAGGTAACAAGTGTCGGCACCGACCATGTTGAATATGAAGAAAACGGCAAAAAGGTTAAAGCACCGGCTAATAAGGTACTTATCTCCATCGGTCGCCGCCCCGTAACACAGGGCTTCGGTCTTGAAAACCTCCATGTTGAAATGGACCGTGCGGCAATTAAAACCGATGAACAGGGCAGAACCAACATTTCCGGTCTTTATGCAACCGGCGATGTAAACGGTGTTTTAATGCTTGCTCACACCGCTTACCGTGAATCTGAAGTTGCGGTAAACAACATTACCGGCAAAAAGGATGTTATGCGTTATAACGCAATTCCGTCGGTTATATACACCAACCCTGAAGTTGCTTCGGTAGGTCTTACCGAGGAAGCGGCAAAACAGCAGGGCTATGAAGTAAAAACCGTTACAACCTCAATGATGTTTTCCGGACGTTATGTTGCGGAAAACGAGGGCGGCGACGGAATTTGCAAACTTGTTGTTGATACGGCTCACAATCGCCTTTTGGGCGTTCAT
>JAZLFY010000098.1:0-4138 GCA_045616025.1 Acutalibacteraceae bacterium
ATTTTGTTTTTGGTAAACAAATTCATAAATTTTGCAAGCAAAACACCGCCGGCAGTACCAATGCCGAAAGCAACAATACCCATTGCAAGTATTTTTAAGGTATCAAGATTAAGGAAGGTCTTTGCCGTAGCCGTAGCGCCGACCGAAACACCCAAAAATATGGTTACAATGTTCATAAGTTCGTTTTGCGCCGTTTTGCAAAGTCGCTCACAAACGCCCGACTCTTTCCAAAGGTTACCAAGCATAAGGCAGCCGATAAGCGGCGTTGCCGAGGGAACAAGGAGTGACACAAAAATTGTAACAACTATCGGGAAAATAATCTTTTCGGTTTTTGAAACCTTGCGAAGCGGTTTCATAACTATTGCGCGTTCCGATTTTGTGGTAAGAAGTTTCATAATAGGCGGTTGAATTACGGGAACAAGTGCCATATACGAATATGCCGCAACGGCAATAGGACCTAAAAGATTAGGATACAACTTTGTGGTGGTGTAAATTGCCGTCGGGCCGTCCGCACCGCCGATTATTCCTATTGAAGCCGCCGCCTGCTGCGGAAAGCCCAAATAAATACAACCGATAAATGTGACGAAAATTCCTATCTGTGCCGCCGCACCCAAAAGTAATGATTTCGGGTTAGAAATAAGCGGCTCGAAATCGGTCATTGCACCTATTCCCACAAAAATCAGGCAGGGATAAATGCAGGTTTTAACACCGATATACAAAATATCAAGCAGTCCGCCGTTAGACATAATCTGCCCGAAACTGTGATATGCAGGGTTTGACGGGTCCATAAATGCCGCCCATAAATCGGCGTGATACATAGCATCGCTTCCAAGCATACCCGTAAGGTTTGAAAGCAACATACCAAAGGCAATTCCGACAAGCAAAAGGGGCTCAAACTGCTTCTTTATTGCAAGCCAAAGCAGAAAAAGCGATATTAAAATCATTACCGCATAGCCCCAGTTTTCGCTGAAATTACCGAAAATTTGATAAAATCCGGTACTTTTACCGAAATCTGATAATCTTTCTAACATAAAAATACCTCTTAACCGATAACGCAAAGTACGGCGCCGGTTTCTACCGAGTCACCCTTTTTGACATTTATCGACACAACCTTGCCGTCAACCGATGCCATAATTTCGTTTTCCATTTTCATTGCTTCAAGAATAAAGAGTACATCGCCTTTTTTAACGGTTGCACCCTCGCTTACCCTTACATCAAGCAAATTTCCGGGCATGGGGGCAGTAACCTTTTCGCCGTTTGCAACCGGCTTCTCGGCTGCTGCCGGCTCGGGTTTCTTTTCGGCTACGGGAACAGAGTTGCCCTCAACTTCTTCAATTTCAATTTCATAAGCCGTACCGTTTACGGTAACTTTATACTTTTTCATAATATTTTCTCCTTATAATTTTTTAAACGAAATAACCTTTAAAGTGTTAATATCTTTTCCGCTGCTTTCGGCTATTGCCGCCGTAATCGCCGCAATTATTTCTCTTTTATTTTCAATTTCCTGTTGCGGTTTTTGGGGCTCTTCCTTCTTTGCCGAACAGAGCCAACCTACTATTTTGCAAATAATTATTATGGCGATAAGTCCGATAAAAACCGTGCCGACGCCCATAACCACCGCAAACCAGTTGGGTATTCCGCTTGAAGCAGCACTTTCTGCTATGACATCTACCAAAACATGACACCTCCGTCAAAAAAATAACAATTTCTATTATATATTATTTTTCCCGTTTTTACAACCGTTATTTATACATTTTCCTTGACTTATTTTTATATTTGTGTTATAACTTTTGTGTTATGTGACACACGGCATAACATAAACTTAACAGGGGGCTGGATGAAACTCCGGCTGAGATGGCACCCTATTCTATGGTGCCGACCTATAACCTGATGCGGATAATGCCGCCGTAGGAGAATAAAAGTCTTTTACCCGCATCACAAAAAAGTGATGTGGGTTTTTCTTTTATCTTCGGTAAAAAAGAAAGGACTGTTTTTATGAAACCCAATTTAAAAAAATTATGTGTCAGCGCAATTTTAATTGCGCTTTCAACGGTGCTGAGTCTTATTAAGGTCTGGCAAATGCCGCTTGGCGGCAGTGTAACACTGCTTTCCATGGTGCCGATTTGTATGATTTCCTGCCTTTACGGTGTCGGTTATGCCGTTCTGCCCTGCTTTGCATACGGTGTAATTCAAATGTTTTTGGGCGGTGTTTTTTCGTGGGGACTGACCCCTGCCGTGCTTATCGCCTGCATATTGCTTGACTATATTCTTGCCTATACCACTGCCTGCTTTGCAGGACTGTTCAGACATGAAAATTTCGGGCTTTTGTACGGTGTCGCTTTTGCTTTTTTACTCCGTTTTATATGTCATTTTGTTTCGGGTGCGGTACTGTTTAAAAGTTTTGATGTCTTTAATAACCCCTATATTTATTCATTATGTTATAACGGCGCATATATGCTCCCCGAAATGATTATAACCTGTATCGCCGTTTTCTTCCTTTCAAAAAGCAAATCACTTAAAAAGTTGCTATACTGAAAACAACCCTGCAAGAAAATTCTTTTCTTGCAGGAAATTTTTATAATTCTTCTCTTTTCCGCATAGATTTTAACTTGTGTCTTGTTATCATTTGCTTCCATACGAAGTAAAACGCAACCCATTGTGCCGCCGCGGTTATCACCCAAGAAATCGGGTAGGATACATATATCGACTGAATTGTATGAAATTGCGGTATGCCGAACACGGTGTATATCCACAAAATTCGCAGTCCGCAAGCTCCCAAAAGGGTTATTACCATCGGCACAAACGATTTTCCCATGCCTCGAAGTATTCCGGTCATAACCTCCATTGCGCCGCAGGTGAAATAAAGTAGTGTTACAATGTAAAGCCGTGTTGTTCCGACACTTATCGCCTCGGGCGAATCGGTTATATAAAATCCCAAAAGCGGTTTTGAGAAGATAACCGCAAGAAGCCCTAACGAAAATGCGCTTACTATCATACAAAGTGTAATGGTAAGCGGCAATTTTTTTGCCCTTTCATAGTTGCGCGCGCCGATATTCTGCCCCATATAGTTGCTTGATGTCTGCTGAAAAGCATTTGCGCCGGTTGCCACGATATTTGAAATACTGCTTGCCGCCGAGTTGCCTGCAACCACAACCGGACCGAAAGAGTTGACCGACGACTGAATTAAAACATTTGAAATTGCAAACAAACTTGACTGTATTCCTGCCGGAACACCTATTGAAAATATTCTGCGGACAATCTTTATATCAAAGCAAATCTTTTTAAAACTAAACTTGATTTCATCATCCCTGCGGATAAGTTTTAAAAGACAAAGACCGCCCGAAATACCCTCTGAAATTATGGTGCCGTATGCCACACCGTCAACATCCATTTTTAAAACGGTTACAAAGAAAATGTTAAACAAAACATTTAATATCCCACCGAGAGCCAGATATTTAAGCGGACTTTTCGTATCACCCGAAGCACGCAGTATTGCCGCCGAAAAGACCAAAATCATACGAAGAATAATGCCGCCGAAATATATGCGAAGATAAAGTGCGGAAGAATTTATTATCTCTTTTGGTGTGCCCATCATCTGCAAAAAATTCTTTGCAAAAAGAAGCCCTACAACCGTTAAAAGCGCACCTGCAATAAACGCAGTCGGAATTGCCGTGTGTACCGCGCGAGATGCTTTTTCATTATCTTTAGCACCCAAAAGTTGCGCTACCACAACACCGCAACCGTTTGAAAGACCGATAAAAAAATTGACTATAAGCGCCACCAAAGTAGTAGTGGCACCTACAGCCGCAACCGCGTTACTTCCGCAAAAATTACCCACGACAACCAAATCTGCCGCATTAAAAAGTATTGTAAGGGCGTTACTTAATATAATCGGAACGGTAAATCTGACAATTCCCGAAACAAGAGGTCCGTTTACCATATCAATTCGTTTGTTTTTCATTTTCAGCCGCCCCCAGCATTTTCTACTGTCATTATAATATATTCTTTTGGGCATTAGTTGTCATTAGTAAATGAAAACTTGCTAAAAGACAAGGGCACAAAAAACGGGCTGAAAAAAATTTTACAGCCCTAATCTAATATTTTTAATATTATTTCTTAACCCTTGCGCCGCAGTTAG
>JAZLFY010000099.1:0-1642 GCA_045616025.1 Acutalibacteraceae bacterium
GTAAATTTCATAATGGGTTATCTCCCGAAAGTTTTATCTGTCACGGAATTTATTGCTTCTTACGGGGTGACGGAGTTTACGAAGTGCTTTCGCTTCAATTTGACGGATACGCTCTCTTGTAACCTCAAATTGATCGCCGACCTCTTCAAGTGTATGGCATCTGCCGTCGGCAAGACCGAAGCGCAAACGGATAACGGCTTCTTCACGGGGATTAAGGGTGTGAAGAACGGTATTGATATCCTCGTTTGTAATGGTTTTAAGTGCCGCATCGTCGGGTGCTAATGCATCTTCGTCACGGATAAAATCCATAAGTCTTGAATCTTCCTCGGGACCTATGGGAGTTTCCATTGAAACCGGCTCTTGTGCGACACGCATTATTTCACGCACTCTTTCAACCGGCAATTCCATTTTTTCGGCAATTAATTCATCGCTCGGCTCATAACCGTTTTCGTGGAGAAGTTGACTTTGTATCTTTTTAAGACGGTTTATGGTTTCAACCATATGAACGGGTATTCTTATGGTACGCGCCTGATCGGCAATGGCACGGGTTATTGCCTGTCTTATCCACCATGTTGCATAGGTTGAAAACTTAAAGCCCTTGGTGTAGTCGAATTTATCAACCGCTTTGATAAGACCGACATTACCCTCTTGAATAAGGTCAAGGAAATACATACCGCGTCCGACATACTTTTTGGCAATACTTACAACAAGACGCAGGTTTGCTTCGGTAAGTGCCTGTTTGGCATATTCGTCACCCTCGGCAATTTTTTTGGCAAGTTCGATTTCTTCCTCGGTTGAAAGAAGCGGAACACGACCGATTTCACGAAGATAAACCTTAACGGGATCGTCAAGTGACATATTTTCAACGGCGATATCGTCTTCAAGATTATCAACATCAACCTCTTCAAGTTTTAAATCTTCTTCGGTAGGTTCTTCGTCAAAATCAAGTACGGTCGGCTCGCTGAACAATTCTTCCAAATCTTCGGGAGCATTTTCAATATCGTCAATAGTTTCCTGTTTTTCGTCATCAAGATAACTGTCGTACTCTTTTTTGGTATCGTCAATTTCTTCCTCTATCGGCTCAATCGGTTTTTCTTCTGCCTTTTTGGACTTTTTAGCCTTTTTTTCGGTTTCCTTAATTACTTCTGTTTCTTCTGTTTTCTTTGTTCTCGGCATAAATATTCCCCTTTATTTTTTATTTTCTGCTAATTTTTTAAGATTTTCCGCCCAATCGTCAACCGACATATCCTTTGCATCTTTTTGCAATGATTTAAGTCTTTGGCGTTTGAGTACCGATATACTGTCTTTAAGTACGGCAAGTGCGGAGCGATTACCCTTTTCGCTATTCATAAGCCCGGTTAAATACCCCATTTGAGCAGCATCCAGCACTTCGCCAAAACTTGAAAGTTCCACATCTTTACCGCTTTCTTCACACTCAAGAATTTTGCGGTAAATGATTTTATTAATAGTTGAAACCATATCGTCAACACTCAGGTTTTCCCGTGCAACCGAAATAAAATCACCGTGTTGCATAAGAATTGCAATTATTGTTTCTTCCGCCGCAACCGCACCGGGATAAAGCCGTTTTTCCGCATTGACCGAATTTTTATTAAATTTCGGATGTATGATTTCGGAAATTTCC
>JAZLFY010000100.1:0-4684 GCA_045616025.1 Acutalibacteraceae bacterium
CCTCTTCACCAAGACCGGGGTGAGCGGCTTTTATAACGGAAGATTTATTTTCACCGTATATTCCGCTTCGTTTATCTATGGGCACAATTTCAATTTTTTCTGCATCTGCAAGACGGAGTGTTAATTCATACCCGTGAATACTTAGTTCCATAGGGTCGCCCATCGGCGCAAATTGAACAAGTGTTACCTCTGCACCCGGAATTACACCCATATCAAGAAAGTGCTGTCTTAAAGCGCCTTCGCCGCCGACTGAGGTTATCCTTGCAGATTTCCCTCTTTCCAACTCTCTTAAATTCATTAAAAAATTACCTCCAAAAGCTAAGAAAACCCGAAGGTAAAGATTTACCTTCGGGTTAAAAGTTATTAATCCTTCTTAAAGAAACTCATAACATCGCCGTAAGCTTCGTCATCGTCTTCTGAATTACCGCCCATAAGTGCGGCAAGGCCGTTGTCATCTTTACTCTTTTTAGAATCACCGAGTCCCGTAGCAACGACGGTTACACGGATAGTATCTTCAAGATTTTCGTCAAGTTGAGCACCCCAAATAATGGTTGCATCGGTATGAGCCATATCGGAAATAAGGGTAGAGGCCTGTTCAACTTCTTCAAGACCGATATCTTCCGAACCGGTAATGCTGATAATTACGCCACGCGCATTTTCCATAGATGTTTCGATAAGCGGACTTGAAACAGCCATGCGTGCTGCCTGTTCTGCCTTATCACGACCGGTTGCAACACCGACACCCATGTGAGCATAACCTGCATCTGCCATAACTGACTTAACATCTGCAAAGTCAAGATTAACAAGTGCGGTAACATTAATAAGTTCGGAAATGCTTTGAACACCCTGACGAAGAACATCGTCTGCAATGGTGAATGCATTTTTAAATGTAATCTTTTCTTCTGAAACGAATTTAAGACGTTCGTTCGGGATAACTACAAGACTGTCAACCTGATCGCCTAATGCGGCAATACCGGCTTCTGCCTGAGTCATACGCTTTTTACCTTCAAAAGCAAAAGGTTTGGTAACAATACCAACAGTAAGTATTCCGAGTTCCTTTGCAATTTCCGCAACAAGCGGAGCCGCACCGGTACCTGTACCGCCGCCCATACCGGCAGTAATGAATATCATATCCGCATTACGGATAGAGTTTGCTATTTCGTCACGGGATTCTTCCGCAGCGGCACGACCGTTATCCGGATTACCGCCTGCGCCCATACCGCAAGAAGATTTTTCACCAATTTGTATTTTCTGATCTGCTTTGGAAAGGAAGAGTGCGGCCTTATCGGTATTGATTGCTACGAATTCAACACCGCGAACACCGGCAGCAACCATTCTGTTAATAGCGTTTCCGCCGCCGCCGCCTACACCGACAACCTTAATCTGTACTACGTTTTCCATCTCATCTGCAACTTCAAATGCCATTTTTTTATTCCTCCGTATTTTTAATTCTATTACATTTTTTTGTGAGCGTAAGATGATATTACCACATATTTTTTCAAAATGCAATAGTTTTTATTACAAAATTGTAATTTTTTTTAAAATTTTTTAACTTTTTCTTAATTTGCCGTAAAACTACCCTCACTTTTTTGTGGTGTCCACATACTTAAATCAATATCCCCTTTTCTGTTTTCTTCTATACTTTGAACCATACCTTTAAGGTGGGATATTTTATTATCAAGATAAGTTTGTGTTCCGAATTTTACGGTAAACCGTCCCTCAATTTGAACTGTTAGATTTGCTATATTGCTTACATCAATTTTATTGATGTTAAATCCGTTATCGGTAAGTTTTTTAAGTAGATCTTCAAATGCCTGATTTTCTGATTTGCTTTTTATTTTTATTTTTTCACCGATTTTCGGAGTAACTTTACTGTACTTTACTTCAATAAGGTTTTCGGGAGGACTTGGATATTCCTCCATAACATAACCTTTTTTACTGACCGTATAGTATTTACCCCCATTTTCCAGAAAGATATACTCTTTGGCATCGGTCACCTTTACTGTTACGGTATCGGGAAGTTTTCTGTTAAATTCAATGCCGTCAATAAGGGGTAATTTTTTACGAAGTTCCGTTTCGGTTTTTTCACGGTTTACCGTAAAAAGATTTTTACCCTTTATTTGAACATTTTCAAGAATTTCCTGCTCGGTATAAATTTTACTGCCCTATGTGTTTACTTTTTTAATGAGACATAAAATCGTAAGGGATAAAACAATACCGACCGATATTAAAATTAAAAGCAACGAAATAAGTATTCTATTTCTTCGTCGTTTTCTGTAAAGTTTTTGCCTTTGCGCACGACGTACTTCAAATTCGTCCTGTTGTTTTGGCATTTATTATTCCTCCGCTTTTATATTTGCTCCCAAACATTTAAGTTTATCCTCTATGTTTTCATATCCCCTATATATATAATGTGTATCTTCAATAACAGATTTGCCTTTTGCGGCAAGTGCGGCAATTACCGTTGCCGCCGCACCCCGTAAATCTGTGCAAACACAGTCAGCTCCGTAAAGTGTATCAACACCGTCAATAATCGCAACTTTGCCCTCAACCTTTATATCTGCACCAAGTCGTACTATTTCGGGAATAAACCGAAAACGGTTTTCAAATACGGTTTCAACAAACACTGATGTACCTTTCGCCAGAGAAAGTGCCGAAATAATTATCGGCCCTACATCGGTTGGGAAGCCCGGATATACCGAACTTTTTATATAAGGTAAACATTTAAGCCGGTGCGGTGAATAGATTTTAATGTTTTCATTAAATTCAAATTCACAACCCATTGACTTTAAAGCATCAATTACACTTGTTAAATGATTTTCATTTGCGTTTTCAAGTGTTATTTCACCGTTTGTTACTGCGGCAAGTGATAAAAATGTTGCGGTTTCTATGCGGTCGGGCATTACCGAATACTTAACAGATTTAAGTTTTTTGACACCGTAAACCGTAATTGAACAAGTGCCCTCACCTGAAATTACCGCACCCGATTTTTTAAGAAACTTAACAAGGTCAACTATTTCGGGCTCCTGTGCCGCATTGTTTATAACCGTTACACCTTTTGAAAGAACAGCCGCCAAAATAATGTTTTCGGTAGCACCGACACTTTGAAATGGAAGATTTATTTTTGTACCGCATAAACCGTCTTTTGCTTCAAAAAGGAATATGCCGTGTTCTTTATTAAATGTTGCGCCGAGTTTTTTAAGCGCTTCAATATGTAAATCAATCGGACGGGGACCTAATTCACATCCGCCCGGTGCAGTAAACTGTGCCGCACCGAATTTTGAAATTACGGGCCCTAAAAAGATAACCGACGAGCGCATCTTCCGCATCAATTCTTCGGGTATACCATTATAACGGATATTTTTAGTATCTACCGTTACGGTGTTTCCGAGAATTTCTACATCGGCACCGAAATTTTTAAGAATATCAATACAGACGAAAACATCCGAAATTAAGGGACAGTTTTCTATAACCGACCTGCCTTCAATTAAAAGTGTTGCGGCAAGAATAGGCAGTACACTGTTTTTAGCACCCGATATCCTGACCGTTCCCGAAAGTTTATTTCCGCCGTAAGTGATAAGTCTTGACATCAAAAACCCTCCGCACAGTTTAAAGTATTCCATACTATGCAAAAAAGGATTTTTGGTTATTTTTTGTTTTTTTCGTTTATGCGCCTGTATAAAGTTGCATTATTACATCATAAATGCGTTCATTGGCATCACTTATTGCAATCTTTTCCGCCGCTTTGCTCATACTGTCAAGTCGAGGTTTGTTTTCAATTAAATATTTAACCTTATCAATAAGTGTTTCTTCGGTAAGGTCTTTTTCTTCAATAACTTCCGCCGCACCTGCTTTTTTAAGTGTCATTGCATTGTGATATTGGTGATTTTCCGCAACATAAGGTGACGGAATAAGAATTGCGGGTTTGCCGCAAACTTCAAGTTCGCTTAAAGTTATTGCACCTGCACGGCATATTACCAAATCTGCCGCGGCAAGACATATATCCATATTATTTATATATTCTTTAACACTTATTTCTTTTGAAAGCTCAATATTTCTGTCTTTTAAGCGGTTTAACATTGTTTCATATCCAGACTTTCCGGCACCGTGAATATGATAAAACTTGTTTGTGCCGTTATGCCACTCGATAAGTCCTTCAACCGCTTCGTTTATGGGACGCGCACCGAGTGAGCCGCCGAAAGAAAGGATAACGGGACGCTCGTCAAAGCCGAGGGCTTTTCGAGCCTCTTCCCTATTTACACCTATAAGTTCCCGTCTTACGGGATTACCCGTAATTACCGGTTGCTTTTTGCATTTTAAAAATTTCTTTGCTTCGGGCATTGCAAGCATTACCGCGTCAACTTCTTCGGATAACATTTTTGTAGTAACACCGGGATAAGCATTTTGTTCGTGAATAGCGGTTTTTATTCCGAGTTTTGCCGCCTCGCGCAAAACCGGACCGCTTACATATCCGCCCGTTCCGACAACAACATCGGGTTTAAGTTCTTTAAGAATTTTTTTGGCTTCCGCAGAAGAAGAAAACATCTTTTTAACGGTTACAATATTCTGCATGGAGCCGCCGAGTGTCGCTTCGATCGCCAGAATATAGTCACTCTTTGCATGAATAAGATCCGAAAGAACACCGCGGATACCTTTTAACTGCTTGTTTTCAAGAATACTCTTT
>JAZLFY010000101.1:0-8982 GCA_045616025.1 Acutalibacteraceae bacterium
AGGGGGGGAGTAGGTTCCAGACGGTAGGCCCCGACAAACTTAATATGCTCCGCCACGCGCGTATGTTCCCAAGTAAGCAAGCACTTCTTGACCACATGAAAAAGCACGCCGCCCTCCTGCGCCCGAAATTCGAGGCGGTACTTTCTGCGTTCAGCGGCGAACTTAAAGACAAAAACATTGCCCGTTGGACCACACCCAAGGGCGGATATTTCATAAGTCTTTATGTGCTTGAAGGTTGCGCAAAAAGGGTTGAAGAACTTTGTGCTTTAATGGGTGTTACCTTAACCCCTGCCGGTGCTTCCTACCCCTACGGCAAAGACGAAAAGAATTCACATCTTCGCATTGCTCCGACCTACCCGACACTTGACGAAATGAAGACCGCTTCGGGTGCGCTTTGCGTTGCCGTTAAACTTGCGGCACTTGAAAAATTACTTAATATTTAAGCAAAATACAAAAAAACCGGCAGAAGTTACTAACTTCTGCCATTTTTTATTTGACTTTAAGGTATAAAAGATATATAATATATAAACAATATTATGCTTTGGAGGATTATTGATGAAGTCCAAAAGAACACCAAAGCCGGTTTTCTTCATAATACTTGTGCTTATTTTGGCACTTGCATTTACCGCATTTGTCGGTATTGAGGATTATTACGGCGACACAAGAAAAGTTTATTTTAAGGGAGCAAACGATATCCGTTGGGGTATTGATATAAGCGGCGGTGTTGAAGCCGTATTTTCTCCCGACAAGAAAGATGTTGATATTACCGAGGACGATATGTCGGCGGCAAAATCAATTATCGAAACCCGTCTTGTTGACAAAAACATTACCGATTACGAAGTTTTTGCCGACAACCGTAACCACCAAATTATCGTGCGTTTCCCCTGGGCGGCGGACGACAGCAGTTTTGATGCGCAGGCGGCGGTTAAGGAACTCGGTGAAACCGCACTTTTGACCTTCTGCAGAAACGAAGACCAGAACGATGTTATCTTGCAGGGCTCGGAAGATGTTAAATCGGCAACCGCAGGTGTTGACCAGCAAACGGGCGGCAGTGTTGTTCAACTTAAACTTACCGATTCGGGTAAAGCAAAGTTTGCGGCGGCAACCGCCGAACTTGTAGGACAGAAAATTTCAATCTGGATGGACCAGACCGAAATTTCCGCACCTACCGTAAACGAAGCGATTAACAACGGCGAAGCAATAATTTCCGGTATGGAAGATGCCGAAGCGGCAAAAAGTCTTGCCGACAAGATTAATGCAGGTTCTCTGCCTTTCGCACTTACGGTTGACGAAAGCAAATTGCAGGTAATCTCGCCCTCGCTTGGTTCCGATGCATTGGATGTTATGGTAATTGCCGGCTCGATAGCATTTGCACTTGTCTGCATACTTATGATTATCCGTTACCGTATGCACGGTCTTGTGGCTTCGTTTGCTCTGCTTGGACAACTTGCAGGAACTATCGCCTGCATTTCGGGTTATTTCCCCGGCACAGAAAGTTTCACACTTACAATACCCGGTATCGCCGGTATTATCCTTTCAATAGGTGTCGGCGTTGACTGTAACGTTATTGCGGCGGAACGCATCCGTGACGAATTCAGAAACGGCAAGACAATAGACGGTGCCATAGATGCCGGCTTTAAAAACAGTCTTTCCGCAATTATTGACGGTAACGTTACCATCGTTATTGTATCGCTTGTTCTTATGGGTGCTTTCGGTACAGACGAAAACATACTTGCAAAAATACTCTCGCCGATTATGTCCATCTTCGGCTCATCAATAACCGGTTCTATATACTCTTTCGGTTACACACTTTTAATCGGTGTTATCTTCAACCTGATTATGGGCGTACTTGCTTCCAAGTATATGCTTAAGAGTGTGTCCCAGATAAAACTGTTCAGAAAACCTGCTTTATACGGAGGTAAGAAAAATGATTAATAAAAATATTAACTCCGTAAAAATATTAAAGATTATACTTATCACCTATCTTGTAATCTTTGTCGCAGGTGCGGCGGTTATGGCAATATTCGGTCTTTCCCTTGATATTAACTTCAAGGGCGGTACAAGAATTTCCTACTCCTATGTAGGCAACCTTAAAAAAGCCGATTTTGACAAAACCGTAAAAGAAGTTCTTGATAAGAAATTCACCTCGGGCGAAAACACATCCCTTGCAGGCGACACCAAAACAATTACCATTAATCTTGTAGGTAAAAAATCTTTGGCTGCCGCAAAGCAGGAAGAACTTACCACCAAACTTACCGAAACATTTAAGGATAACAATATCGAACTTTACGATTCAAACTCGGTAAGCCCGACAGTTGCAGGTACTTTCTTTGCAAAAAGTCTTGTTGCCGTACTTATAACGGCGACGCTTGTTGTACTTTATGTAGGTATCCGTTTCAGAAAAATCGGCGGTGTATCGGCGGCACTTACCGCTCTTTGCGCTTTGGTGCTTGACCTGTTTATAACCTTCTTTGTATGCGTATTCTTCCGCCTGCAAATCGATTCCAACTATATTGCGGTTGTTCTTACCATACTCGGTTATTCACTTAACGATACAATCGTTGTTTACGACCGTGTCCGTGAAAACAAGAAACTTTATCCCTCACTTCCCATTCGTGAGAATATGGATTTAAGTATCAAAGGAATTATCACCCGTAACATTGTTACATCGGTTACCACCATTTTGGCGGTACTTACCATTGTTGCGGTTTCCGAAGTGTTCGGTCTTACCTCGCTTCGCACCTTTGCAATTCCGATGGCTTTCGGTCTTCTTTCGGGCTGTCTTACCTCGCTTTTCGTAGCAGGTCCTTTGTGGGTGCTTTGGAGAGAGTACAAAGACTCCAAAAAGAAGAAAACCGGCAAAAAATAATCAATATTTTTCGGCGGCAGTATTTTGCCGCCGAAATTTTTTAAAAGAGGGTTTTAGCGTGAAAATTCACGCTGAAAATATAAAGACGCCTGTTTCCCGCCGTTTGCACGGCAACCGAAACAGATGCGAAATAATCACCATTTCGGTGAATTTTCATTGCATTTTGTGTCTTTAAGAAAGAAATGGTGATTATTATGAAAAATATATTTTTAGTTGGCGACTCTATCCGCTTCGGTGCATCAAAAAGTCCCGGTTACGGATGCATTGTAAAAGAAATGCTTGACGGTGTTGCAAATGTATATGCGCCGGATGTAAACTGCCAATTCACCGTTTACACTCTCCGCCAAATGCACAACTGGGCAGCAAAGGTTGATGCCGAAAAAATTGATATTGTGCATTGGAATAACGGACTTTGGGATGTTGCGCATTGGTCAAGCGAACCGGACAATGTTGTTCCGATTCACCTTTATAAGTATTATCTTGAAAGAATTTATAACCGCATAAAATTCTGTTTCCCGAACGCGAAAATAATTTTTGCCCTTACTACCCCCGTGCAGGAAGATAAGCAAGGCGAAAGTTATTTCAGAAGAAACAGTGAAATTGAAGAATATAACGCCGCCGCAACGGAAGTTATTACCCGTTTGGGCGGTGAAATAAACGACCTTTATTCGGTTGTTAAACAGCACGGCAGTGAAATATATTCAGATATGGTGCATTATAATGACGAGGGCTGCAAGATTTTGGCAAAAGCCGTAATAGATAAATTAGGTTTATAATAATATAATAAGTAATATATTAATAATACGGAAGAAATTAACTTCCGTATTATTTTTTTGCCCTTGACATATTAGCGCTTTAATTGTATAATTGTATACAATTAATATTTAACGGAGGAAAAACAAAAATGCTTGAACTTTCAAATGCAACAAATTTGCTTGAACAGAAGAACTACAAATACCAACTTCAAGATGTTGATACGCCTAATCTTTACAGAGATTTATATAACTACACCGATATTCCGCGTGTACCATTTAACCACCGCCGTGTGCCTATTCAAATGCCAAAAGAAATCTGGATAACCGACACGACTTTCCGTGACGGTCAACAGTCGATAGAGCCGTACACGGTAAAACAGACGGTTGATATTTTCAAACTTCTTTCCCGTCTTGGCGGCCCTTACGGAATAATAAGGCAAACGGAAATGTTTGTTTACAGCGAAAAAGACCGTGAAGCAATAGAAAAATGTCGGGAATTGGGACTTGAATTCCCCGAAATTACCACCTGGATAAGAGCAGGCAAAAAAGATTTTCAACTTGTCCGAGATATAGGTATAAGAGAAACGGGTATTTTGGTTTCGTGCAGCGATTACCACATATTCAAAAAACTTAAAAAGACAAGAAAGCAGGCAATGGATATGTACCTTGCCACCGTGCGTGATGCCTTTGAAGCAGGAATAATGCCCAGATGCCACCTTGAAGACATTACCCGTGCCGATTTTTACGGGTTTGTTATTCCCTTTGTAAACGAACTTATGAAGATGTCAAGAGATGCGAAAATTCCCGTAAGAATTCGTGCCTGTGACACAATGGGTTACGGTGTTCCCTATACGGAAGTTGCCCTGCCCCGCAGTGTGCCGGGTATAATTTACGGTCTTACCCACTATGCCGATGTGCCGAGCGATATGCTTGAGTGGCACGGTCACAACGATTTTTACAAGGGCGTTACCAATGCGGCAACGGCTTGGCTTTACGGCGCTTCGGGTGTTAACTGTTCCCTTTTCGGTATCGGCGAGCGCACGGGAAATGTTCCGCTTGAAGCAATGGTTATTGAGTATGCTTCCCTGCGCGGCTCGTTAGACGGTATGGACACTACGGCAATTACCGAACTTGCAGAATACTATAAGAAGGAAATCGGCTACGATATTCCGCCCATGACACCCTTTGCAGGCAAAAACTTTAATGTTACCCGTGCAGGCATTCACGCCGACGGACTTTTAAAGGACGAAGAAATATACAACATCTTTAATACCGAAAAGATTTTAAACCGTCCCGTTTCGGTGCTGCTTGGTAAATCTTCGGGGCTTTCGGGTATTGCCTATTGGATTAACAAAAATTATAACCTTTCGGGTGAAGCGGCGGTCGACAAGCACTCCCCACTGGTTACCGACATTAAAAACTGGATAGACAAAGAGTACGAAAACGGACGGCAAACAACCCTTTCAAACAAAGAAATTGAAAACAAAATTCGCGAGCTTTCAAACGGAAAACTCACCTTGAATCAGGAGGAAAAATAAATGGAGCACAAAACCGTTTCACTTGCAGACCAGGTATTTGAACGGCTTGAACACGATATTTTAACCGAAAAATACAAGCAGGGCGAACTTCTTACCGAAATGCGGCTTTGCGAGGAATTGGGTGTCAGCCGTACACCCATAAGGGAGGCGCTTCGCCGACTTAGTCAGGAAAACCTGATTAAAGAGTGTTCAAAAGGCAATCTTGTTTTGGGTATAAGCAAAGATGACCTTTGCGATATTTTTACAATCCGTCTTGCCCTTGGGGGCATTGTTGCCGCACTTGCGGCGGAAAAATGCACAAATGAAGACATTGAAGAACTTAAAGGCGTTCTTGAACTGCAAGAATTTTACGGCACAAAAAGCAACCCCGAACAGATAAAGCAAATGGACAACCGTTTTCACGAAACCATATATAAAATTTCGGGCAGCAATGTGTACTGTAACACCCTTTTACCGCTTATTAAAAAGGTGCAGAAGTACCGCCGTGTATCGCTTGAAAACAGTCAACGGGCGAAAAGTTCGATACTTGAACACCGTGAGATTTTTGAGGCGATAGCCGCAAAAGACACGCGCCTTGCAAAAGAAAAAATGACAAGTCACGTTAAAAACGCATTTGACAGTACACTGAAAGGAGCAAACCTTTAATGGCACTTACCCTTGCACAAAAAATTATTAAATCGCATCTATTAGGCGGCGAAATGAAAGCAGGCGAAGAAATCGCCCTTAAAATAGACCAGACACTAACGCAGGACGCAACCGGAACTATGGCTTATCTTGAATACGAGGCAATGGGAATAGGTCAGGTGCGCACCGAAAAAAGTCTTGCCTACATAGACCATAACACCCTGCAAACAGGTTTTGAAAACCCCGACGACCATAACTTTATCCGTTCTGCCGCCGAAAAATTCGGTGTTTACTGCTCGCCTGCGGGAAACGGAATATGCCACCAGGTACATCTTGAACGGTTCGGCAGGCCGGGCAAAACACTTATAGGCTCGGACAGTCACACCCCCACCTGCGGCGGTATGGGTATGTTGGCTTTCGGCGCAGGCGGTCTTGATGTTGCCGTTGCAATGAGCGGCGGCGAATACCGTATTATTTACCCGAAAATGTATAAGGTAAACCTTAAAGGAAAATTAAAACCCTTTGTAAGCGCAAAGGATATAGCACTCGAAATTCTGCGTATTCTTACCGTTAAAGGCGGCGTGGGCGCAATAATCGAGTGGGGCGGCGAGGGAATAAAAAATCTTTCCGTTCCCGAGCGTGCAACCATAACAAATATGGGTGCGGAACTTGGTGCGACCACATCGGTTTTCCCGTCCGACGAAAGAACACTTGAATTTTTAAAGGCGCAGGGCAGAGAAAACGATTTTACACCCCTTTCAAGTGACGAGGGCGCAGAATATGACAAAATAATAGACATTGACCTTGATACACTCGAGCCGCTTATTGCCTGTCCACACAGTCCCGACAATGTTGTAAAGGTTAAAGACACGGGCGATATTGCCGTTTCGCAGGTATGTATCGGCTCATGCACTAATTCTTCCCTTTTTGATATGCTTAAAGTTGCCGCTTTGCTTAAAGGCAAACAGATTAAAAAAGGAGTTAGTCTGTCGGTATCTCCCGGCTCTAAACAGGTACTTTCAATGCTTTGCGAGTGCGGTGCTTTAAACGATATTCTTTCAAGCGGCGCGCGGCTTTTGGAGTGTGCCTGCGGCCCGTGTATAGGTATGGGCTTTGCACCGCCGAGCGAGGGCGTTTCGCTTCGCACCTTTAACAGAAATTTTGAGGGCAGAAGCGGTACAAAAAGCGCAAAAGTGTATCTATGCTCCCCCGAAACCGCCGTGGCGGCGGCACTTACCGGCAAAATTACCGACCCGAGAACTTTGGGCGTTTTCCCCGAAATTACAATGCCCGAAAACTTTAAAATTGACGACAGTGCCGTAATTACCCCTGCCAAAAAAGATGAGGCAGAAAAACTTGAAACGGTAAAGGGCCCGAACATTAAAGATTTTCCGAAACCCTTTGTTTTTTCGGATAATATTACAGCACCCATAACCCTTAAAGTGGGCGACAACATAACCACCGACCACATAATGCCGGCAGGCGCAAAGATTTTGCCCTACCGTTCAAATATCCCATATCTTTCAAAATTCTGTTTTTCTGCGGTAGACGAAACATTTTCGAGCCGTGCAAAAGAAAACAGCAGCAACATAATTGTAGGCGGCGAAAACTACGGTCAGGGCTCTTCGCGTGAGCATGCGGCACTTGTTCCGCTTTACTTAAATGTGCGTGCCGTAATTGCCAAAAGTTTTGCAAGAATTCATATTTCAAACCTTATTAATGCAGGTATTATTCCCTTTACCTTTAAAAATCCGCAAGATTTCGATAATGTAAATACGGGCGATACCTTATGTTTAAATAATCTTAAAAGCGGACTTGACTGCGGTACAGTTACGGCAAAGGTCGGGGAAAATGAAATAGAACTTATCTGCACATTGACCGACCGCCAAAAAGAAATAATAAAGGCAGGTGGTTTGCTTGAATTTACAAAGCGAAATCAAAAATGCGACAAATAAATTTGAAAACCTTTTAAGCGCTCAAATTGAAAGGGCGCAAAATATGGGCAACACCAAAAAAGATAAAAGTTCAAACAAAAAAACCGTAATAGGACTTATCGGCGGTGACGGAATAGGCCCTATTATTATGAAAAGCGCCGAAGCGGTGCTTGAAAATCTTTTAAAAGGCGAACTTGAAAACGGGCAAATTGAACTTAAAAAAATTGACGGGCTTACCATTGAAAACCGCAAAAAACTCGGTGTTTCGGTGCCTGAAAACATTTTAAACGAAATAAAGAAATGTGACGCAATTATTAAAGGCCCGACCGAAACTTTAAAGGGCGGCACACTTGAAAGCGCAAATGTAACACTTCGCCGCGAACTTGACCTTTATGCAAATGTGCGCCCGATTAAAATTGAAAGCGATAACATTGATTGGACCTTTTTCAGAGAAAATACCGAGGGCGAATATGTTTTAGGCTCGCTTGGTGTTGAGATACCCGATTTACTCGCCTTTGATTTTAAGGTGACAACCGTTAAGGGAACTAACCGTATAGCCCGTGCCGCTTTTGAATATGCAAAGGCAAACGGGAAAACCCGAGTAGCCATTGTTACCAAAGCAAACATTATGAAAAAGACCGACGGGATGTTCAGTGAAATCTGCCATAAGGTCGCAGAAGATTACCCCGACATCACCGCAGAAGATTACTATGTAGACATTATGACCGCAAACCTTATTAACAAGAATATAAATTCAAATTATCAGGTGTTTGTTCTTCCAAATCTTTACGGCGATATAATAACCGACGAAGCCGCACAAATTCAGGGCGGTGTCGGTACGGCAGGAAGCGCAAATATAGGCGATAATTATGCAATGTTTGAGGCAATACACGGCACGGCGCCGCAACTTATTAAAAGCGGCAAAGGTGACTATGCCAACCCGACAAGCATTTTAAAGGCGTGCGAAATGATGTTAAATCATATAGGGTGTACTGCGGCGGCGGATAAACTTTCCCTTGCCCTTTCAAAATGCAAAAAGACCGATAATGACGGTGTATCCTGCAAAGAATACACAGAAAAACTAATAAGTGTATTAACCGAAAATTAAAGGGATAGAAAAAATGCTCGGAAATTTTAATTCCGAGCATTTTTTGTTATTTGAACATTGTTTGTATTCCGTCAACTACCTCGCCCACTGCCTTTATAACCTTGGTTGAGCCCTTGGTGACATTGTGCGAATTTTTGGTAAGCGCCCAGGTGGT
>JAZLFY010000102.1:0-2057 GCA_045616025.1 Acutalibacteraceae bacterium
AGAAAAATTGCCGCAAAAAGATACATCTTTTCAATTTTTATTTCTTTAATGACCGCACGGTACAGCCAAATAACCGTAAATACCGACAAAACAAAAAATGCCGCCGTAAAAAACCATAAAAATGTTTCCGCACCGTTTGGCAAACGGTAAAGTTTATCGTGCATTACCATAAAGGTCATAAACAAAAAGAACATCAAAAACAAGAAGCATACTGAAAAAAATGTAATTTGATATTTTCTGTTTTTTATGTTATTTAAGGATAATTTTTTCATGCCTGTCCCCTTTTATTACATAATAATCTAATTTATTATACAATAATAGGCGCACACTGTCAAACAAATTAACTCCTGCCGTTTGACAAAAGGGGAATTTAAGTATATAATTTTTTTATCAACCTTTTAGGGAGTTTTATATGAACAAAGTACAAAGTGCAAAAAACTTTTTGTGGAACGCAGTCGGCACGGGAATAAACTGTGTTATGTCGTTTGTTTATGTTGTGGTTATTACACGGCTTAACGGTATTGACACGGCGGGAATTTTCTCGGTCTGTTTTTCCGTAAGCATTATTCTGTTTACCTTTTCAAACCTCGGCAACCGTGTTTTTGAGGTTTCCGACCGCAAAACCGACGACCGCCTTTATTTCACCCTTAAGGTGTTCGCCTGCCTTGTGTCGCTTGCCTTTGCGGCGGTTTTCTGCCTTGTCTGCAAATATGAAAAGACAAAGTTTTTAATTGTTATAATTCTTACTTGCGTAAGATGTTTTGAGTCGTTAAGCGACACGCTTTATGCCGTTTTCCAAAAAAACGACCGCCTTGACCTTGTCGGTATTTCTTATGTGCTTAAAAATGTTCTTACCCTTTCGGTGTTTATTGCTGTTGATGTTTTAAGCGGCAGTATTTTGCTTGCCGGTCTTTCAATGATTGCCGTAACAGTACTTGTTTATCTGCTTTTTGATAAACTGCTTTCAGCTCGCTACCAAAAAATCACCGTCGGCGAAACAAGGGGTATGTTAAATCTTATTAAAGCCATTTCCTATTTTGTTGTTTTTAATCTTATAATCGTTGTAATTTCCAATGTTCCCCGTCTTATTGCCGATATAAAGTATTCAAGCAGTCAAATGGGATTTTTCACGGTAATTATGATGATTCCGACCGTTATGGCAATGCTCGGGCAGTTTGTAATTCAGCCGTCTTTAAACGGTCTTACCGAA
Source organism: Acutalibacteraceae bacterium (assembly GCA_045616025.1). Taxonomy (GTDB): domain Bacteria; phylum Bacillota; class Clostridia; order Oscillospirales; family Acutalibacteraceae; genus UBA737. Next base: position 1,211 of record JAZLFY010000102.1, read on the forward strand.
AATTACGCAAAGCGCGATTTTTCCGCTTTTGATAAAACGGTAAAAGTGCTTTTTGCCGTTCTTATCGCTGCTGCGGTTGTCGCGTCGGCGGCGGCGTATTTTTGGGGACCGCCGGTACTTGGTCTTATAATGGGGCTTGACCTTAAAGATTATGCGCTTGTTATGGTTATCGCCATAATCGCAGGTATGTTCAACATCTTTACAACCCTTATTTCAAACCTTTTAACCGTTATGCGCCACACCGCAAAACAACTTGTTTTCTATATCGCCACACTCGCTTTTGAAATTGTGCTGATTTACATCGGCGTAATTTCGGGCAGTTTTACAAATGTTTTCCTGTGCTACCTTTCGGTTATGATTATCCAGTTCGCAATTTTCTTCGTTTACTACCTGTCGGTACACAAAAAAGAGTGCAGATAAAACTTAAAAATTTCAAAGCGGCTATGCAGATGCATAGCCGCTTTGTTTATTCTACTGCGGATTTGAGGGTATTAAGGGTTTGGGGGGCTAATGTGATGTGGGTGGTCTTTTCGGGGAGTTCGCCGAAAACTGTTTTATAGTGGGTTAACATTGCGAGTACCGAGCCCTCATAAGACGGGTGGCGAAAGTCGGCGGCGTAAAGGTTTATTTTTGTGTTCTTATAAACCTTTAAAAAATTTTCGCCGACGGGGGATAACATCAATTTGTTATCCTCTGCCGCCCGTTTATAGGCGGCGGACAGGTCTTTTGACATCTTTTCGTCCTGCCAGCCGTTCTCTTTCATTTTTTCACATCTTTTATCGTAACCCCATGTTTCGTAAAGAACAATATTTTCGGTTTTATCCTTTAAAAATCCGGTCATTTCCCG
>JAZLFY010000103.1:0-2019 GCA_045616025.1 Acutalibacteraceae bacterium
ATTGAGTCAACCTCGTCCACTATGGCAAAATTGTGACCGCGCTGTACCCTTTCTTCCTTATATATAACCATATTGTCACGCAGATAATCGAAACCGAGTTCGTTATTGGTGCAGTATGTGATGTCGGCATTATAAGCCGCCTGCTTTGTTTCGTGGTCAAGTCCGTGAATTATAAGACCGACCGAAAGCCCCAAAAAGCGGTAAAGTTTACCCATCCACTCGCTGTCACGCTTGGCAAGGTAATCGTTGACCGTTACAATGTGAACACCTTTACCCGACAATGCATTAAGGTAGGCAGGCAGAGTGGCGACAAGGGTTTTACCTTCACCGGTTTTCATTTCGCTTATTCTGCCCTGATGCAGAACAATGCCGCCCAAAATTTGAACGGGGAAATGGCGCATACCGAGTACCCTGTCCGATGCCTCACGGCAGGTGGCAAATGCTTCGGGCAAAATATCGTCAAGTGTTTCACCGGCAGCCAGTCTTTCTTTAAATTCCGATGTCTTGGCTTTAAGTTCGCTGTCGGTTAATTTTTTGTATTCTTCTTCCAAAGAAACAGTTTTATCGCATAACGGCTTAATACGGCGAAGTTCCCTTTCGCTGTAATTGCCGAAAATATTACTGATAAGTCCCATATATAAACCTCACAAATTATTTAAGTGTTAAATATTTGCCGTCGGTTTTAATGCCGGAGGTATAGGTCACTTTTCCGGTATTGTCAATAAAGACGGCTTCGGTATTTGCGGTGTTTTCGATAAGTTCTGTTGCTTTTTCTTTGCCTAAACACATACAGATTGTCGAAAGTGCGTCACCGTCAACCGAGGTATCGTTTATAATCGTTGCCGACCATAAATCGCTTTCTACCGGGTAACCCGTTTCGGTGTCTAATATATGGTGGTATAATTTGCCGTCTTTCTTAAAACATCTTTCGTAAACGCCCGAGGTTACAACACTTTTGTTTTTAACCTTAACGGTTGCCGAAAGTTCGTTATCGCTGAACGGTTTTTTAATACCGACATTATATTCTTTGTCGCCGAAAACAACAACATTTCCGCCAAGATTGATTATGCCCTTTTTAGCACCCATATTGTATAAATAGGTGCGGACAGTGTCGGCAACATAGCCCTTTGCAATGCCGCCCAAATCAATCTGCTTGCCGCCTGCGGAAACCATGTCACCCTCCACAGTGACGGACTGATAGTCGATATTTTTAAGCGCCTCGGCTATTTCGTCACGGCTTGGTACTACCTCGTTCTTTGTATCCCAAAGTCTTGAAAGGGGATAAACGGTTATATCGAATTTACCGCCCGAAAGTTCGCCGTAATAAAGCCCTTTGCTTATAAGTTCGGCAGTTTTACTTGAAACCTTATACTTTCCGCCTGTATTAATGTATGAAATTTCGCTCTCCTTTTTAGTGGCGGATAAACGGTCTTCGTAAATTGCGCATAACAAAAAAGCGTCCGAAAGGGTTTCTTCATCCGTTTCGGCGGTGATGGTTACGGCAGTGTCAAAAAACAACTGCGTGTCGGTATGTTCCGCACCTGCACACGAAGAAAGCGCAAGCGGGAGAAGTGTCAAAAATAAAATTCCTAATTTTTTCATACCGCCATTATACTACATCTTTCTTTTTTTGTAAAGATGTGATATTATAAATAAAGTGTTAATTTTTAAAGGCGGTGACTACTTTTGAAAAAAGGCGATATAATTTTAATTATCTGCGCCGTTTTTGTGGCGGCGGCACTGTTCTTTTGTTTTTCGTTCCGTTCTTCAAACACGGTCACCGTTAAAGAGAACGGCAAAACGGTGTATGAGGGTAGTTTAAGCACCGACAAAACCGTCTATTTAAAGGATAAAAAAATGACGCTTGTTATAAAAAACCGAGAGGTTTATATGAAAAATTCCGACTGCAAAAACCAAATTTGCGTTCACACGGGCAAAATAAGTAAAAAGGGAGAAAGTATCGTATGTCTGCCAAACAAAGTGGTCGCCACGGTAAAATAGATATAAAGCGGCTCTGTG
>JAZLFY010000104.1:0-2627 GCA_045616025.1 Acutalibacteraceae bacterium
CTACGATCCGACTTGGGTCGGTTACGATATACTGTGAGAAATAAAGTACGTGTTCAAGTGCTTTTTGGGGAATATTAAGCACCGTACCGATACGGGACGGTATGGTTTTAAAATACCAGATGTGTGAAACGGGGGCAGCAAGTTCAATGGTGCCCATTCTTTCACGGCGAACCTTTGCACGGGTTACTTCAACGCCGCAGCGTTCGCATATTTTACCCTTATAACGAATACGCTTGTACTTTCCGCAGTGGCATTCCCAGTCCTTGGTAGGCCCGAAAATACGCTCGCAGAAAAGACCGCCCTGTTCAGGTTTAAGGGTTCTGTAATTTATGGTTTCCGGCTTGGTTACTTCGCCTTTGGACCAACTTCTGATTTTTTCGGGAGAAGCAAGACCTATTTTTATTGATTGAAATTCAAATTCGTTATCAGCCATTAAAGTTTCCTCCCTTATTATTCTTCTGCACCGGCAGTTTCCGGTACAATGTCTTCGCCGTTTTCGTCCTGAAGACCGAACCCGACATTATCAAGTTCGGCGTCAACAAGTTGACTGTCGCCGAGTTCTTCGGCAATCGGAACCTGAATACCTATATCGTCTTCGTCAAAGTTCTGTTTAAGGTCAACCTCAAATCCGTCCTTATCAAGAACACGGGTGTCAAGTGACAATGACTGTAATTCTTTGATAAGTACCTTGAACGATTCGGGGATACCGGCTTTCGGTACGTTCTGACCTTTGACAATTGCTTCGTAGGTCTTAACACGACCGACAACATCATCCGACTTAACGGTAAGAATTTCCTGAAGTGTATAGGCGGCGCCGTATGCTTCAAGTGCCCAAACTTCCATTTCACCGAAACGCTGTCCGCCGAACTGCGCTTTACCGCCGAGCGGCTGTTGAGTAACAAGCGAGTACGGGCCGGTTGAACGTGCGTGAATTTTATCGTCAACAAGATGATGCAGTTTAAGATAATACATATATCCGACAGTTACGCGGTTGTCAAACGGCTCGCCCGTTCTACCGTCGTAAAGTTGAATTTTACCGTCTTCGGGCAAATCTGCCATCTTGAAACACTCACGGATATCGGTTTCGTGCGCACCGTCAAATACCGGTGTGGCAATCTTCCAACCGAGTGCTTTTGCGGCATATCCCAAATGAACTTCAAGTACCTGACCGATGTTCATACGGGACGGAACGCCCAAAGGATTAAGAACTATATCAAGCGGAGTACCGTCGGGTAAGAACGGCATATCTTCGCTCGGAAGTATGCGGGACACAACACCCTTGTTACCGTGGCGTCCCGCCATTTTATCGCCGACCGAAATCTTACGCTTCTGGGCGATGTAGCAGCGAACAACAACGTTAACACCGGGGCTTAATTCGGAAGAATTTTCACGGGTAAATACCTTAACATCAACGATTGTACCGTATTCGCCGTGAGGAACACGCAAAGAAGTATCTCTTACTTCGCGTACCTTTTCACCGAATATTGCACGCAAAAGTCTTTCTTCGGCGGTAAGTTCGGTTTCGCCCTTAGGTGTAACCTTACCTACAAGTATATCGCCCGATTTAACCTCTGCACCGATACGGATAATACCGCGTTCGTCAAGGTCTTTAAGGGCATCTTCACCGACATTAGGAATATCACGGGTGATTTCCTCAGGTCCGAGTTTGGTATCGCGTGATTCAAGTTCAAACTCTTCAATGTGAATTGAAGTGTAAATATCGTCACGGACAAGGCGTTCATTAAGAAGTACCGCATCCTCGTAGTTGTAACCTTCCCAGGTCATAAAGCCGATAAGGGCGTTGCGGCCTAAGGAAATTTCGCCGTTGCTTGTAGCAGGACCGTCGGCAATAACTTCTTTTTCCTTAACCTTATCACCTACCGCTACGATAGGTTTTTGATTAATGCAAGTTCCGTGGTTTGATCGCAAGAACTTAATTAGATTGTATTCGTCAATTTCACCGTTCTTTGCACGGATTTTGATAATATCCGCACTTACATATATAACTGTACCTTCACGCTTTGCAAGAACAACAACACCCGAGTCCATAGCCGCCTTGTATTCCATACCGGTTGCAACAATCGGATTTTCGGGGCGGAGAAGCGGAACTGCCTGCTTCTGCATGTTCGAGCCCATGAGGGCACGGTTGGTATCGTCATTTTCAAGGAAAGGTATCATTGCGGTTGCAACCGAAACAACCATTTTAGGCGAAACATCCATAAAGTCTGCCTTTTCGGCTTCAACTTCCTGGAATTCGTCACGGAAACGGACATTAACCTTTGCTTTAAGGAAATGTCCCTTTTCGTCAAGCGGTTCGTTTGCCTGAGCAACGAAATAATCGTCCTCTTCGTCTGCCGTCATATAAACAACATCTTCAAGCACTCTGCCTGCCTTTTTGTCAACACGGCGGAAAGGCGCTTCAATAAAGCCGTACTCATTAATACGCGCATAGGTTGCAAGATAGGATATAAGACCGATGTTCGGGCCTTCAGGTGTTTCAATAGGACACATACGGCCGTAGTGAGTATAGTGAACGTCACGGACTTCAAACGAAGCACGGTCACGGGATAAACCGCCGGGGCCCAACGCCGAAAGACGGCGCTTATGGGTAAGTTCGGAAAGCGGGT
>JAZLFY010000105.1:0-3760 GCA_045616025.1 Acutalibacteraceae bacterium
AACATCCGCAAAGCGGATATTTCACTCGCCGTCAGGCGAATTTCACTGCCGAAAGGCAATATCACTTGACCGTAAGGTCAAATATCACTTAAAATCTCGTTAGAGATTTTATTTACGCCGTAGGCACATTAATTTGTGCGAAGCACAACTTCGTTTGTCCGTTAGGACAACTTCATTGCCGTAAGGCACTTCATTGTTCCATAGGAACACTTCGTTAAAATCCCCTCGGGATTTTATTACAGTTCGTCCAAATTAAGTGCGAAACTCTTGATAAATTCGTCCAAGAATATATCGGCTTCTTCGCACTTTAAATCTTTAATTGCACGCTTTGTTGATTTTTCTGCCGAGCAAAATTCACGGTTGCCCATATTTATTTCCTCGGTGCATTTAATAAGCGCCGAAATCTTGTCCGCCGCCTTAATTATCTTTCGGCTTTGCTCGTCGGGATTATAAAGGGGCAGATAATCTTCCCTTAAATCTTCGGGCAACATATCGGTAAGTCGGTTTTGCGCCACAAGTTCAATTTCCTTGTATGCCGATTTTATATCGCCGTTATAATATTTAATCGGTGTCGGCATATCGCCGGTTATTATTTCGCTTGTATCGTGAAAAAGTGCGGCGGCGGCGATATAATTTTCGTCATAATTTTTATTACATCTGCGGTTGCCTATTACCGCTAATGCGTGGGCAATATATGCGGTTTCAAAACTGTGTTCGCTTAAATTTTCGCTTCGAACATTTCGCATAAGTCCCCAACGGTGAATATTTTTCATACGGGAAAGCATTGCAAAAAAACTGTTTGCCATAAAAATTCTCCTTAATTTATAATCCTTATTGAATATTATAACAATATTTGCTATAATATCAATATACAAAATCGAGGGGATGTGAAATAATGGAATTTGTCGCAAAGTCGCACACATTAAAACGGCAAAAAGAAAGGGGACTTTATACCTTTTTGCTTGCGCTTTTAATTGCGGCGGCGCTTTTCGTGCCTTATATAATTGACGGCAGGGGATATTTTATCTTTTTCGGCGATTTTAATGTTCAGCAAATTCCTTTTTATAAACTCTGTCACGCCGCGGTAAGAAGCGGTAATGTTTCGTGGAGTTTCACAACCGACCTCGGTGCAAACTTTATCGGCTCATATTCATTTTATCTTTTGGGCAGTCCGTTTTTCCTTTTAACTTTGCCTTTCCCGACCGATTTTGTCCCCTACCTTATGGGGCCGCTTTTGATACTTAAATTTGCCTGCGCGGCGTATACATCATATCTCTTTATCCGCCGTTTCACCAAAACTCCCGCGGCGGCGCAACTGGGTGCGCTTTTGTATGCCTTTTCGGGATTTTCGGTTTATAACATATTCTTTAATCATTTCCACGAAGCAATAATAATGTTTCCGCTTTTGCTTTTGTCACTTGATTTGCTTATAACCGAAAACCGCAGGGGAGTATTCGGCATAACGGTTGCCGCCTGCGCTCTTGTTAATTATTATTTCTTCTTCGGCATGGTGATATTCACCGTTATATATTATTTTGTGCGGCTCTTTATGGGCAGTTTCAAATTCAAATTCTCCCGTTTTATGTGGATGGTATTTGAGGCGGTAATGGGTGTGGGTATATCCTGCTTCCTGCTTATACCGTCTGTGCTTGCAATACTTTCAAACGGCAGGGTAAGTAATTTCCTTATCGGTTGGAATGCAATTATGTACGGTAAGGAACAGATTTACCTTAACATATTACAGTGTTTCTTCTTCCCGCCCGATTTACCTGCCCGTCCGGTATTCTTCCCGAATGCCAATGTCAAGTGGTCGTCTTTGGGCGGCTGGTTGCCGATTTTCGGTATGACGGGGGTAATAACCTGGTTTTGCGTAAAACCGAAAACCTGGATAAAGCGGCTTTTGGTTATCTGCATTTTTATGGCACTGGTTCCCGTTTTAAATGCATCTTTTTCGGCTTTCAACGACTGTTATTATGCCCGTTGGTTTTATATGCCCATACTTATAATGTGCCTTTGCACCGCACTTGTATCTGAGAACGCAACAATAGAAATGTCAAAGGGATTCAGGTGGGCGGCGCCCATAACAATAGTTACGGCGCTTGTTATCGGTCTTTTCCCACAGTATGATGAGAACAAAAAAATCATATTCGGCCTTTTCACGCAGGACGAGGACGGAACATATTTTTCAAGATACTGGATAACCGTAATAATTGCCCTTATCGGTCTTATTGTCCTCGGTGCGCTTATACATCTGTTTAAGGATAACCGCAAATACTTTATGCGCGGCGCAATAATCGCCGTATCAATTATGTCGGTAATCTACGGCAGTGTATTTATAGCAATGGGCAGAAGTCATGCATACGATATTGACACGGTTATGATAGACTCGCTTATCGAGGGGAATGTTAATCTTGACGGTAATAAGGACACCTTCCGAATTGACACCTACGACGGTGTTGATAATACGGCTATGTATTTAGGATACAGCAGTATAAATGCTTTTCACTCGGTTGTGCCTCCGTCCGTTATGGAATTTTATGAATATGTCGGCATAACCCGTGATGTCGGCAGTCGCCCCGATAAATCTTATCCGGCACTCCGTCCGCTTTTGTCGGTTAAATATTTGCTTAACCATAAAACATCAAAAAGTTTTCTTAGCAAAGAAAAGAAAACACTTATGCCCGATTATGAATATGTAAAGACAAGCGGCAATTACTATGTTTACGAAAACAAAAATTATATACCCTACGGTTTTTCTTATGATTACTGTATGACCGACTCTTTCTGTAAGCGGTATGACGGTAAGGCGAAAACCCGTATGATGTTAAAGGCAATGTTGCTTTCAAAATCCGATGCGGCAAAGTATTCCGAATATATAGGTAACATAAGCGAACTTGAGGGCTATGTCGAAAATGTTTCCCCCGAAGATACGCAGGTGTTCGGCGAATTGACTGTTGACGGACAGATAGAAGAAATAACCGAACAGGTCCGCACCGTAGACGATAAGGTCAATTTGTTCCTTACCGATGAAGAAATGGCGCTTGATGCAAAACGGCTTGCCGCCACCGCCGCAAAAGATTTTAAAACCGGAAACGGCACATTTACGGCAACGGTCGAGCGCAGTAAAAAGTCACTTGTTTTCTTTTCAATTCCGTTTGATAGCGGTTGGAGTGCAACCGTCAACGGCAAAGCGGTCGAAATCATAAAGGCAAATGTCGGCTTTATGGCAGTGCCGGTTGAAAGCGGCACATCAACGATTGAATTTACCTATACCACACCGGGATTGTCTTTGGGAATTTTAATAAGTATGGGTTCGCTTTTAATATTGGGTGTTTATTATGTTCTTATAACATTTTCAACAAACCGAAAAAACAGCCGTAAAATTTTGCTTGAAACTCTCGTCGGTTTGCCTGATGCATATGAAGACGAAGATGAAGGCGAAATAAAAAGCATACTTGATTCCATAACCGAAATAAAACCCGAAACGCCGAAATCATCATCGCCTGAAAACGGAGGATTTATGATTAATGAGAATTCATTTGATGAAGATTAAACGGCTTTAAAAAACCCAAGCGGGGCGAACTGTGTTCGCCCCGCTTTCCGTTAATATATATTGTAGGGCGGCATCCTTGCCACCGTTTTCGTTTAACAAAGAACAAGCATTGTTATTATAATATTTTCGGTGATAAAATGGAAACACGAAAGAAAATAAGGTTAGAAAATTTCGATTGTTCGGCAAATGGTTATTATTTTATAACAA